>DASUTR010000766.1:0-4792 GCA_036374535.1 Polyangiaceae bacterium | reverse complement strand
CCGACGACGAAAAGAAAGCCGAGCGAGCGCTTCATGGCACGAGAGAGACTTTGACCAACTTCGCGGGCGAGTCCAACTTCGCGAGAAGACGCGCAGAACGGACGGGGCGTTCGAGGGCTCCGAGTCAGCGCGTCGCCGGCGCGTACGAATCGTAAAATGAGAGCGCGAACGATACCGTGACGAGCGCGGTTCCGGCGACCGCAGCGAGCGTGCCGAGGGGGCCCGGCAGGGCGAGCGCGAAGAAGAGCCCGAGCGCGAGGCTCGCGAACGCGAGACGCCCGAAGCGCGATCGCGGCACGTCGGGTCGCCGCGCCGGAACGAACGCGCGAACGAGAACGTAGACGTACCGCAAGACCCCGGTCAAAAGAATCCAGGCGCCGAGCGCGCCGCTCTGGTGGAGCACGAGCTCGACGACGAGCACGAAGTACGCGTCCGTCTCCATGTCGAACAGCGCACCGAACTCGGAGGCGCTGCCCCGTCGTCGGGCCAACCAGCCGTCGACGCCGTCGAGCGCGAAGAGCCCGAGAACGATCGCCGCGAGCAGCGGCTCGGGAGCGTAGAGGAGGCGCGCGCCGAGCAGCCCGACGGCGGCGGCGCGCAGCGCGGTCACGGCGTTCGCCCAGCCGAATGCGCCCGAGCTCGTCCAGCTCCCGCGGGCCGAGACGACGAGCCCGACGAGCGACGCCGCGCCGCACGCCGCGACGGCGAGGGGCTTCTCGAGATGGAGCGAGACGGCGAGCGCTGCGAGGAGGATCGCCGCGTGCCAGCGGGACCAAGTCACGAGCGCCGTCGTCACGCGTGCACCTTAATGCCGCGAGGCGGCGGCTTGCCCGCTTTTTGTGGCGTTCCCGCCGCGGCCGGAGAGCGGTATGAAGCTCGCGATGCTGGCCCGCGCGTTTTGGACGGTGGCGACCCGAAACGGCGAGGTCCTCGACGAAACGCTGCCGGCGCCGCAGGCAGGGGAAGTGCTCGTCGAGACGCTGTTCAGCGCGGTCAGTCGCGGCACGGAGTCGCTCGTGTTCAACGGTCGCGTTCCGAAGAGCGAATTTTCGCGCATGCGCTGCCCGCACCAGGTCGGTGATTTTCCCGCTCCCGTGAAGTACGGCTACGCGAGCGTCGGCCGCGTCGTCGCGGGTTCGAGAGAGCTCGACGGTCGCGCCGTGTTCTGCTTGTACCCGCATCAGAGCGCCTACGTCGTGCCCGCGGCCGCCGTCGTGCCGCTGCCTTCCAACGTGCCGCCTGCTCGCGCCGTGCTCGCCGCGAATCTCGAGACGGCGGTGAACGCGCTGTGGGACGGCGCGCCGCGGCTCGGCGATCGCGTGAGCGTCGTCGGCGTCGGCGTCGTCGGCGCACTCGTCGCGTACCTCGCACGGCACGGCGCGGCCGTCGACGTGGAGCTCGTCGATCGGCGCGAGGAGCGCTCCGAAATCGCGCGGACGTTCGGGACGTCGTTCGCCGTGCCCGAGAACGCGCGCCGCGATCGCGACCTCGTCATCCACGCGAGCGGCACGGCCGAGGGTCTGCGCACGGCGCTCGCGCTGGCGGGCAAAGAGGGCGTGGTCCTCGAGCTCAGTTGGTTCGGGGACACCGAGCCGAGCGTTCCGCTCGGCGCGTCGTTTCACAGCCAGCGCCTCACGCTCCGGTCGTCTCAGGTGGGCAGCGTGAGTCCGAACGCGCGGCCGCGCTTCACGCACCGCTCGCGCCTCGAGCTCGCGCTGTCCCTCTGCTCCGACCCGGCCCTCGACGTGCTCATCTCGAGCGAAGGGACTCTCGACGAGCTGCCGGCGGCGATGCGGGTCGTCGCCGCTCCGGATTCGGGGGCGCTCTGCCACCGCGTGCGCTACCCCTGAGGAGAAAGCCCTATGTTCACCGTCTCGGTCCGAGGTCACGTCATGATCGCGCACAGTTTCCGAGGCGAGCTCTTCGGTCCGGCGCAAAAGCTCCACGGCGCGACGTACGTCGTCGACGTCGAGTTTCGCCGGCGCGAGCTCGGGCCCGAGGGAGTCGTCGTCGACATCGGTCGAGCGTCGAAGGCCCTCGAAGCGTTGCTCGCCGAGCTGAATTTCAAGAATCTGGACGACGAGCCCGCGTTCGCCGGGAAGAATACGACCACCGAGTACCTGTCGTCCGTCGTCTTCGAGCGCATGAAGGCGCGCATCGCGGCGGGCGAGCTCGGCACCGGAGCGGAGCGTCTCGAAAGCCTGAAGGTCACGCTCCACGAGTCGCACGTCGCGTGGGCGGCGTTCGAGGGCGCGCTCTAGAAGCGTGGCGGCGCGGGCGGGTTTTTCAGCGGTCGAGTGAGCAGACGAACACCGCCGCCCGTTCGGGCCCCGGGTTCGTGGCACCGAAGACGCGTTCGAGCTCGCGCGGATCGTGCGGGGTCAGGGCGGAGCCGGCGTCGAGGTGCCCCGAAGCGAGCCAGCCGAGGGCGGAGCCGGCGGGCCGCGGCGCTTCGAGCTTTCGTCCGGGGTCGATCACCAAGAGCTCGAGCCTGGCTTCCGCCGTTTCGAGCAGGAGGCGCCGCTCACCGAATGGCGACGGCGCCGTAGCCGGCTCGACGCGCGAGCGCGAGATGCGGACGGCGCCGTGCGCGGCCCTACCGCGCAGGGCCTCCGGTTTTTCGAGCGTGACGTGCGCGCGCTCGACGGCCGTGTGGACGCCGAGGATCATCGCGGCAATCTCTTCGGTCGCCATTTCGACCAGTCGGTACTCGCGGAACTCGAGCAGCGCCGAGACTTCGTCCGCGACCACCGAGTAGTCGACGGTGTGCCCGATGCGTCCGCTGCGCGCAGCACGTGACAGATCCAGCTCGAGCTCGAGCGACAGCGCGATTTTTTGTCGCCGGTGGCGTTCTGCCGGACGCACTCCCACGATGCACGAAAGCTCGAGTCGGGAGATGCAGATCGTGTCCACGAGAACGGCGGCGAGCCTAGCAGCTCGTGCTCAGCCGAGCAGCGTCTGTTTGGCTTGATTGAGCTTGGAGGCGAGGTACCCGGAGCCGCCCGGCGCATCGGGGTGCACCTTGCGGATGAGCGCCTTGTAGGCGGCCTGGACCTCCTCGCGCGAGGCGCCCTCCGAGAGGCCGAGCACGTCGAGCGCTTCGGCGCGCGTCATGCGAGGCGACGCCTTCGGCGACGTGGACGTTTTCGGGAGCTCGGGACGAAAGGTGCGGAGCACCATCACGAAGAGGATCGCGACGAGCAGAACCAGTGTGAGCTTCGCCACGGCGCCTACTCAGTGCGTGACGGCCGGCCTCGGTTCGGAATGCACGACGAGCAGCGGCCAGCTCGCCGCGTCCCGGCTCCACGTCTCGCTGCCCGCGGGACGCGAATCCACACAAAGC
The DNA here is from genome assembly GCA_036374535.1 of Polyangiaceae bacterium. Taxonomy (GTDB): domain Bacteria; phylum Myxococcota_A; class Polyangia; order Polyangiales; family Polyangiaceae; genus PMG-095. The sequence continues at coordinate 1,449 of DASUTR010000766.1, read as the reverse complement.
TCGTAGCTTCCGGCGACCGGCGGCGACGGCAGCCCGAATGTGCGCGTCCGGTAGCGGAGCGTGGTCGAGCGATGCGGGAACGGTTCGGTCGGCGTTTCCAGGCCGCTCGTCCCGACGAGCACGAAGCGGATCTCGAAGCGCTGATTGAGCTCGGCCGCCGCGAGCTGGAAGTACGCGTGGAGCTCGAGCGGCAAGAGGGCGCCCGGCTGCGGGAGCGCGTGCTTAGGAAAGTTCAACTGCTCGACCAGATTGAACAAGGTGATGTTGTTCGAATGCTGATCGAGGCTGGAGCCTCCGCTGACAGCGACCAGGTAGCACTTCGGCATGCGCTCGGCCCGCATACCACGCGCGCCGTGGCCTTGCAGGCCTCGGTAGCACCTCAGGCGCCCGTCGCGAGCCGCAAGATCGTGAGCACGCCCGCGCCTCCGGCGAGGACGCCCGCCGCGACGCAGCCCGCGTGGACGCCCCGCGAGGCCCGGAGCGTCTCCGAGCGATCGACGATGCGCCGCAAGCCGAGCGCCAGGTGGAAGGCGACGGCAGTTACCCCGAGAAGGTGCAGCGCGGCCACCCAGGGCACCCCCCCGCGCGTCGCCGAGAGCTCGGCGGCGAGCCGAACGACGCTGTCCGAGGGATGCGCGAGGCCCCGCAGGATCGGCAGCCGAAAGCGCAGGAAATGGTCCAAAAGAAAGGCGCCCGTGACCATACCGGCCAGGCGGTGGGCGAGCACGCTCGCGGAGCGCGGCTCGACGGCGCTTCGCCGCCGCCAAACGGAGAACGAAAAGACCGCGTGGCCGAGGAGCGGCAGCCAGACGAACACCGCCTCGGCGGTCACGACGAACGCGGAGGGCCGCTGGCGCGAGCCGATTTCGTCCACGCCCGCAAGCAGCCTGCCGTAGTCGAGCGCGTGGAACAGCACGAACGCGCCGAGCGGCAACACGCTCGTGACCTCGTAGAGGCGGTCCCAGCGCGCGAGCCGCTCGTTCTCTGCAGGCTGCACGGCGGCACGCTACCATGGCTTCGCTTGTTCTCACCGAGCCATCGCGCGCTCTGCCTCGCCTCGAGCCTCGCCGTTCTCGGCTGCGCTTCGGACTCCGGGCGCGAGGCGCCGAACGTCGCGCTTTCTTCGGGCGTTTCCGCGCAGAGCGAATTTCGCGCGCTCCGAGCCCGGTTCTTCGACGCCGACGCGAACGGCCGCGTCGCCCTCGCGAAGTACTTCGAGGCGTTCGTCGCGAGGCACCCCGAAGATCCCCGCGTGGCGCAGGTCAACGTCTACCTCGCCTGGGCGTACTTCGAGCGTGGCGACCGGGTGCGCGCGCGCAAGCTCCTCGACTCCGTCATCGAGGGACCGAACGGCTCGACGCGAGATTTCGCTCGGGTCGCGCTCGCCACGCTCACGGCCCGCGAGGGCCGCACGGGCGACGCGCTCGACGCGTTCGGGCGGCTCGACGG
>DASUTR010000765.1:0-9129 GCA_036374535.1 Polyangiaceae bacterium | reverse complement strand
CTCGTGCGACGCTTCCATGTCCCCCGCTCCCTGACGCCGTGGCGGCCCCATTCGCCATAGCTCCACGTCGTCTCATCCCGTCGAGGTCCCAGCTGGGCATCTCGCCGGAGAGGCGGTACCGACTGCGCTTTGCGAGTTCCGTGCCGGCCGATCGAGGTCGCGTACTTCCCGGCGCGCTCGTCGAATCGGCGCTCTGCCACCGAGGACCGCAAAGAAAGCGTGAATTTGTCCGGACATGTGCGGACACGTGTGGACGAGGCGGCGGCGGCGCCCCACACGCAACGGCGTGAACGACGCGGCGATTCGGCCGCGCACTCGGACGCAACGGAGTTCGACGCGGAGCCGCTCATGGTGACGGCATTGCGAGCGACGACACGAAGCGCTGCACCCTCCCTTCGCGCCACCGGATCGTTTTCACAGCCTTTGACTACCGAGCAACCGCGGGCGCAGCAATGGGGGACTCACGCAAAACCCGTGTACCCGGGCAGCACGCGCCAGGAGCGAGCACGTAAAGCGACTCGCGATTTGAGCATCAGAAAAGCGAAGTCGCGAGTCACTGACCTGTGCACTCGGGAACACGTGTCCGGCTCCCGGAAAACCTTCGAGCGGAGCGGGCTTTGCACGGCATGTCGATTGCTTCACCGCCCCAGCGCTCATGCAAAGCCAACGTTTCGCGCCCGCGAGAGCTCGCTGGCGACAGCGCTCGGTTGCCGGTGCAGTGGCTCGTGATACGGTCCGCGCCTCCGTGGCGGGGTTGACGATTTCTCGCGTGGGGACAGGGGTCGCAGCCGCGTTCGCGATCAGTGCGTGCGCCGGTTGGCTCGGTGTCGACGATCTCGAGTTCGAAGCGCAGGACGAGAACACCGGAGGCAGCGAAGCGACCTCGGGTGAAGGCGGACAGGACCCTGTGGGGGGCGCCGCCAATCGGGGCGGAGCTTCAGGCTCGAACGGACAAGGTGGTTTCGGCGGGACAGGTCCCCAGGCTGGTAACGCGGGAGACGGCGACGAGGGCGGCGAGGGAAACGGAGCTTCGGGCGGCGCCGTGGCGACGGGAGGAATTGGCGGAAACGGGGCTGAATCCGGCGCGGGTTCCGGTGGAACTTCAGGTGGCGTTGCGGGTACAGGCGGAATGGGGGGCGCGGCTGGCGCAGGCGCGATGGGCGGCGCCGCGGGAGTCGGTGGCTCCGCAGGAACGGGGGCCGCCCCCGGCGGAAACGGAGGGATCGGCGGCATTCCTCAAGGACCCCTCATCCCCCTACCGGCCGGCTACCACGCCTATTGCAGCATGCGCGCGCCCAACGGGGTAGAGGCCGAGTTCGCGTGGGAAGAAGACGATCCCTGCGCCGCGATCATGCAGCGTACGGGCTGGACCGAGGCCCAAATCGACCGCGCGGGCGTGTTCGACGCGGTGGACAAGAGCTTCACGGTCATGCGGTGCACGACGAACAACGTGCTCGGGACTTGGGTTTATACGCCGGGTCATCGGGCGCTCAGCGGAGCCCATGCCGAGCTCTTGAGAGGCAACCACACGGGTTGCGTGCTCACGGCGGCGCCACGCCAGATGCCGGTCTTCGGCTCGCCGTTCCCGATCAATCCGCTGCCGTCTGGTTTTCAGATGAGCAACACCGCCTACGACTTTGCGACGCTTCCGGGCAGCCCACCGGGCAGCGAGCCGCAAGTGTCCCTCGACGTACGGGTCTACTCGCAAAGCTCGCGCATTCCGAACTCGTGCATGCCGCCTTCCGACGGTTGCTCGCGCGTCGTGAGCTACCGCGGGCAGGATCGAAGCGACGCGAGCGAAGACAACTATCAGGGATTCACTTGGGCGATGAACGCCGGGTCGCCCGTCCTCGCGGTCGGCGACGGCGTCGTCATCGCAGCGCGCGCTCGGCCCGTTACGGGCTGTCATACCGCCACGCAAAACGAGCTTTACGTGCGGCACCACGTGGGCGAATCCTTCAAGTCGCACTATCTCGAAATCTTCGTGACCTACTACGCTCACCTCAACGTTGCCGCGAGCATCCAAGTGGGCAGCGTCGTCACACGGGGGCAAGTGATTGGTCACGTTGGCAACAGCGGGTGCACCGCTGGCAAGAACCAGCTTCATTTTGCGGTGTTGCGCGCCAGCAATACCGCACGAGAATACCGCCCGGTTCTCGATACCACGCCCGGGATCTACGGCGCGAACAATGCCGCCCCCGACAACTCGGTGGCGCGCATCGATCCGTGGGGCTGGTGGGCAGTGCAGACCCAACCGCACGTCGACCCCGGTGGCTACGTTTGGTACCACCACCAAATCTCCGACATGGGGCCGAACGGCGGCAACCGTACCGGGGGGGGCGCCCTCAGCATCGGGCTCTTCCTGACGGACGCTGCACCGCCGCGCCCGTGCGACGAAAACCATCGAGCGTGGGCCGTCGAGGGCGGCGCTTCGATCACGAATCCCTACGCGAACTGTACGCCTCCTCCCCCGTAGCCGCTCGAAACTTGCTCGGTCGGCGCCTGGCCGAACTGTGTCGTCGAGTGCACAGCTCGTTGCGATCGATCACACGGTCACGCAAGGCGGTGCGCGATATCCGATCAAAACCACCTACGTGGCCGAAGCGGCAACCGCACCCATTCCCGGCACGCTTGCTGCACCCGGAGCGGACACGAGTCTCGCGATGAAGGTTCGCGGGCTTGTCAGGACGAACGCGATGACGCTGTTTCTAGAACACCCGGAGCTTTTGCCGGGCTTCATTGCCGGTGAACCTCAGACATTAGCCGCCGTTTATCGTGCCTATCGGGCGCGTGTGGACGGCTACCTGCTCATTCTGTCCGCGCGCTGGCCGTTCGACACTTCGCCCGCGGTCGCCGTTGCCGATATCCGGCAAGAAGTTTTCTTGCGCGCGTTTTTGCCGCAAGTGCGAGCCGGCTACGATCCGACTCGCCGCTATGCTCCGTACCTCTTGAAGATCACGAAACACTATTTCATCGACGCCGCTCGCTCGCGGCGGCGCCAAATGAAGCTGTTCGAAGCTTGGCCCGGCCCCGAGCTCGACGAAACCACCGCGGAGTCACCGGAATTCCAGGACCATTGGGTCCAGACGACCGTGCTCCGCTACCTCGCCGAGCTGCCGCCGCGCCTGCGAGCCGTCTACGATCGGCGCTACGTGTACGACGAATCACAAGAGAGCGCTTGCGTCGCGCTCGGGCTCTCGCGACGGAAGCTGCGCACCGCGGAAGAGCGCCTGAAGCACGGGCTTCGCAGAGTACTCCTGCGACAAGAACTTCCCCGGGGCACGCGAGCCCCCAAGTACACCTTACCCACGCGTACGACGGAGTCGTCCGAGTCGCCAGCGTGAGATCACTCGACTCTCGCGATGGCTCGCGAGGAGCCCGCGCGCTCGAAATCCGCACGCTGACCGTGCAGAAGCTCGACGCGCTACGCGGGACTCGCAGCCTATGCCCCGCGCTGCTGTCGCCCCATGCCGCGATACACGAGTCCCGCTTCCGCGACCGCGTCCGGAACGAGCACGTTACGCCCGTCGAACACGTGGCGACCGCGGAGAGCTTCTTTGACGCGTCCGAGATCGGGCGCCCGGTATTCGCTCCATTCCGTTGCGATGACGAGGGCGTCGGCGCCTTTGCACGTGGCGTACTCTTCTTCCAAGAGCTCGACGCCGTTCATGACGCCGGCGGCGACGAGGCGTTCGCGGGCGGTGCCGAGTGCTTCCGGATCCGTGGCTTGGACGCGGCCGCCGCGTTTGACGATTTCGCCGATGAGGCGGAGGGCAGGGGCTTCGCGGACGTCGTCGGTGCGGGGTTTGAAGGCGAGGCCCCAGACGGCGATGGTTTTGCCTTTGATGCCGCCGAGGTCCTTCTCCATGTGCTCGAGGAGGTACTTCACGGGGCCTTCGTTGGCGACGACGGCGGAGCGGGCGACGGCGAGGTCGACGCCGAGCTCTTCCCCGGTGCGGACGAGGGCGCGGAGGTCTTTCGGGAAGCAGCTGCCGCCGAAGCCGAGGCCCGGATAAAGGAATTGCATGCCGATGCGTTCGTCGGAGCCGACGGCGACGCGGACGTGTTCGGCGTCGCCACCGGCGACGTCACAGAGGCGCGCGATTTCGTTCATGAACGAGATTTTCGTCGCGAGGAGCGCGTTCGCGGCGTACTTCACGATTTCGGCGCTCTTCGGGCTCATGCGCTGGATGCGGTTGCGCTGGCGGTTGAACGGCGCGTAGAGGCGCGAGATGAGCTCGTACGCGCGGTCGTCGTCGGTGCCGACGACGATGCGGTCGGGCTTCAAGAAGTCGTTGACGGCGTCGCCCTCTTTCAAGAATTCGGGGTTCGAGACGACGGGGATCTTGAACTTGGCGTGCTTCTTCACGACCTCGCGCACGCGCTCGTTCGTGCCGACGGGGACGGTGCTCTTCAAGACGAGGCCGATGTCGTTGTGCGCGGCCTTCGAGACCTGTTCGGCGACGGTGAGGACGTGCGAGAGATCGGCCGAGCCGTCTTCCTGCGGCGGCGTGCCGACGGCGACGAACGCGAGGTCGCGGCCGCGGATGGACTCCGAGAGGTTCGAGCTGAACTCGAGCCGGTTCGGCCAGTTGCGCTTGACGATCTCGGCGAGGTTCGGCTCGAAGAACGGCACTTCACCGCGCTTGAGCTTTTCGAGCTTGTTCTCGTCGACGTCGACGCACGTGACGTGCGTTCCGGAGTCGGCGAAGCATGCCCCTGCGACCAAGCCCACGTATCCCGATCCAATGACAGCGATTTTCACGACGCCCCTGCTTACCATCGCGGCCTCGCGCTTGGTAGTCTCCCGGCATGGTCATCGTTATGCTGGTCGATGGGGCCCCGGCCCCGTCTCCGATGCTGGTCGATGGGGCCCCGGCCCCATCGACTTTCGCGAGACCGCGCATGCCGTCGTTTCGCTCCGTGGTTTCGCGCGCTGCGTCCGCCGTCATTGCAATCGTGACCAGCAGCTTCGCGCTTGGCTGTGAAAGTGCGGCGACGCGCGTCTGCTCGAACGAGTACGCGGCCTCCCAGCAGAAGGTCCTGGCCGTGGACGCGAAATCGGCCGAAAGCGTTAGGACGAGCCTCGAAGCGGTGAAGACGGCGCTCGCCGCGTGCAAGTCGGCGAACCGGAACCAAGAGGTCGATAACCTCGTCAAGGCGCGGAACGAGCTCGGCGCGCAGCTCGACGCGCTCGACCGCCGCGCGAAGAGAAAACCGCGCCGCGACCTCTCGCAAGACGAGCTCGCGAAGCTCGAGAAGGAGGGCGATCCGTCGTGCCCGAAGGGCCAGACGTTCCGCCTCGAGAACAAGAAAGAAGTGAAGTGCACGGGTCCGCAGCTCGTCGAGATGGCGCGCGCTGACGTGAAAAATTACTATGAAGAGCGAGGCTACCGCGTGAAGGAAACGCCGCCGAACGGCGTGATCATCGAGCGCGGCGCCGAGAAGTACACGTTCACGTACCCGAGCTCCGGCGCGGCCGATCGCCCGAGCTGCGTCGTGCTCGTGCCTCCTCCCGGCATGCCGTGGAAGGAGGCTCTCTCTCGCGCGACGGGAAAGCACCCCGAAAAGCTCGAGCCCAAGGGCGCGATCACCGCGTCGCAGGGCGAGCTTCCGTACACGGTCGACGAGAAGAACGTCGTCATCCGTATCGGCGCCTGCCCGAATTGAGCGACGAGCGTTGCCGGGAGCTTGGTGACGCGAACGACTGGGCCGTGGCGACGGCGCTTTAGACTCGTTTAGGGTCGGTGCTCGGGGGCGGCTCCACGAAAACGCCGGGCGGTTCCTGGCGGAGCTTCACGCCGCGGCTGAGCACGTTCAAGACTTCTTCGACGAGAACCTGTTCCCGCGCTTCGTCGTCCGTGCCGTCGGCATCGCTAAGCTCCTTTCCCGTGAGGCGGCGGCCGTGGATGCGCCCGTGGATGTCGTTCTCGAACGAATCGAAAGAGCCCGTGTACTCGTCGATGCTCGCCTTGCCGACGAGCCTCTTCCAGAACGACGGATAGCGGGCGTGATGGAGCGAGAGCACCGTGTAGCCTTGCTTGTTCAGCTTCGCTTGCTCGACGTACTTGTCCTGGAACACGTAGCGAAGCTCCGCCGCCGTGGCCGTACAGAGCTCCGGGGCCGAGACCGTGCGCGCTACGATCTTGAGCGAAATGGATCCGTTGTCGTTCCGCCGTGGCCACCTGAGCTCGGAGTCCACGGTGAGCTCTCCACCCACGAACGCCACGTGATTGATGCCGACCACCTCGAGCTCGTCGTTGATGTAAACGCTTTCGAGGTACGAGCCCTCGACGTCGAACCGCTTGTCCACGAGCGCGCGCACCCAGCGAAACCGATCGAACCCCCACAACATCACGAACGACACTGCCTTGTATGCAACGAGCAACCCGACGAGCTGAGGCGTGGCGAGCAGCGCCGAATGCCAATCGGCTCCGAGCGTGCTCTTCTTGACAAGGGCCTTCGCAGGCTCGATCCAAATCGCCTTCGCAGCCTCGTTCACCACCGCGCCGGCTACGAGCGCTTGGGCGGCGATTCGCAGGTACACTTTTCTCATCGGAAGAACGAGCGCATAGCATCCCTTTCGCGTCGCTGGGTCGCGCGCGTGCTGGCCGAGGTCGCGCGCCGGGACCTAGGCTTTGGCGTGCACGATCCACGTGCTCGAGGGCGCATACACGCCGTCGTCGCGCGAATAGCGTGACAGGGTCTCGCGAAGAGCGTTGCTCACCTTCGGGCGCAGGCGCTCGCCCTCGTCGGCGGCGAGGCGAATGAGCTCGCCGGCGGGGCCGAGCGCCATCGCAAACTCGACGGCTTCGTCCAGGTCCTTGCCGATGCAGATGTCGGCGTCGAAGCGTCCGAACGTTATTTCGGTAAAGCCTCCGGCCTTCAGCTGATCGCTCACCATGTCGGGTCCGGACATGGAGAACGGCCCCGGGCCGCACGTCGACCCTTCGGGCGGGCGGTTGTCGGGGACGAGCTCCTTCACGCGGAGCTCGGCTTCGTGGAGCCACGGATTTTCGTCGCGCCGCCGCCAGACGATCATCGTGAGCTCGCCGTTCGGAACGAGCGACTTTTTCACGTTGCGAAAGACCGCGACGGGCGACGCGCAGAACATCGTACCGAAGCGCGAGAAGGCGACATCGTACGGACCGCCGAGGTTTCCGCTCTCGGCGTCGGCGGCGAAGAAGCGCGCGTTCGGCAGCGCGGCGCGTTCGGCTTCGTGGCGCGCCGCTTCGATGAAGCGTTCGGCGGCGTCGAAGCCCGTGGCGACGCCGCGAGGTCCGACTCGGCGCGCGATCTCGCGCGTCGTGTCGCCGAAGCCGCAGCCGACATCGAGCACGCTCGCGCCCTCTCGCGGGGGATAGCGGCGCAGCGCTTCGTCACCGTGGATGGCGAGGCCGGTCGTGAGGACGTACTGAAAACGCACCCATTTGTCGTAAAGCACGCCGTTCCAGGTTTGGATCGCTCCGGCGTTCGCGTCGCTCGTCACGCCTTCGGCGTAGCACGCCCCGAAGCGCGACACATTCATGAAACAATGTGAACATCGCGCGGCGCCGCACGATCGCGACGCTTCGAGGCCCAACCCCATGACCGTCCGCGTCGCGCTCCGCCATCGCACTCGTTACGTCTACGATCGCCCGATTCGCCTCGGCCCGCAGGTGGTGCGGCTCCGGCCTGCGCCGCACTCGCGCAGCAAGGTCACGAGCTTTTCGATCGACGTAGCGCCGAAGAAGCATTTCCAAAACTGGCAGCAGGATCCGCACGGCAATTGGCTCTTGCGCCTCGTGTTCCCCGAACCGACGCGCGAGCTCTCCCTCGACGTCGACCTCGTCGCCGAGCTCGAAGCGTTGAACCCCTTCGAGTTTTTCCTCGAGCCCGAAGCCGACTTCCTGCCGTTCGAGTACGACGCGGAAACCGCGATCGGTCTCGGGCCCTATCTGAAGACGAGCGCCGGCGGTCCGTTGCTCGACGAGCTCGTGCGCGAGCTCCGTCCCAATGCTCGACGTACCGTAGATTTTCTCGTGGAGCTGAACCGACTGGTCCACGAGCGCACGCGGTACTTGATTCGTCTCGAGCCCGGCGTGCAGACGCCCGACGAGACGCTCGAGAAGAAGAGCGGCTCGTGCCGGGATTCGGCGTGGCTCTTGGTGCAGATCCTGCGGCGCTTGGGGCTCGCTGCGCGCTTCGCCTCGGGATACCTCATTCAGCTCAAGCCCGACGTGAAGCCGCTCGAGGGACCCCCGGGGCCCGACGCCGACTTCACCGATCTGCACGCCTGGGCCGAGGTGTATCTGCCCGGCGCCGGCTGGATCGGGCTCGACGCCACCTCGGGCCTGCTCACGGCCGAAGGGCACGTGCCGCTCGCCTGCACGCCCGAGCCGGCGAGCGCGGCGCCGCTGTCGGGTGTGCTCGACGAGTGCGAGTCGGTGTTGCACCACGAGATGCAGGTAGCGCGAGTCTACGAATCGCCGCGCGTCACGCTGCCGTACACCGATTCGCAGTGGCGCGCGATCGAAGCGCTCGGCACGCGCGTCGATGAAGACCTGGCGCGCGCCGACGTCCGCCTCACCATGGGCGGCGAGCCGACGTTCGTTTCGATCGACGACATGGACGGTCACGAGTGGACGTACGGAGCGCTCGGCGAGCACAAGCGAAAGCTCGCGGGCGATCTCTTCCGGCGCCTCGCGAAGCGTTTCGCGAAAGGTCCGCTGCTCCACTACGGCCAGGGCAAGTGGTATCCCGGCGAGCAGCTCCCGCGCTGGGCGCTCGGATGCTATTTTCGCGCGGACGGCGAGCCCATCTGGGGCGACGAGGAGCGCTACGCCAAGGACGGCGTCGACGACGGCATGACGAGCGAGCACGCGGCGGCGTTCGTTCGCGCGCTCGCGGGCCGCATCGGCGTCACCGCCGAGCACGCCGAGGCGGGTTACGAAGACGCGTTCCACTACATGCTCCGGGAGCGAAAGCTTCCGGTCAACGTCGACGTGCTCGACAGCCGCGTCGAGGACGAGCTCGAGCGCGCGAGGATCGCGCGCGTCTTCGAGCGCGGTCTCAAGCACGTCGTCGGTCACGCGCTTCCCCTGAGGGCGCTCGGTCAGGGGCGCTGGCAGTCGGGGCCGTGGTTCCTGC
>DASUTR010000764.1:0-2043 GCA_036374535.1 Polyangiaceae bacterium | reverse complement strand
GAGACCGACAAGGCGGACATGATGTCCGTCGTGCTCCACGAAGCCGCGCACAATCTCGGCCCGTCGCACGATTACAAGGTGAACGGGAAAGAGGACGACGCCGTCTTCGGCGGTCCCCTTGCCTCGACGTTCGAAGAGCTCAAGGCGCAAACGGCGGCGCTGTACTTTCCGGCCTGGCTCGTCGAAAAGAAGGTCATCACCGAGAAAGACGCCGCCGAAGCGCGCCTCCGCGACGTGGCTTGGGGCTTCGGACACGTCTCGCGCGGCATGTACGACGCCGCCGGCAAGCCGAAGAACTACAGCCAGCTCGCCTCGATCCAGCTCGGTCACCTGATGAAGGCGAAGGTGCTCGAGTGGAAACCGGCGGAGAGCGCCGCAAACGGTACCGATAAAGGCTGCTTCGAAGTGCACCTCGACCGCTGGCAGCCCGCCGTCGAAGCGCTCGCCAAGACCGTGCTCGGCATCAAGGGCCGCGGCGACAAGGCTGGCGCCGAAAAACTCGTCGCCGACTACGTCGATGCCAACGACGCTTGGTCCGAGCTCCGAAAGACGATCACCGAACGCTGGCTGCGATCACCGCGCGGAACGCTCGTGTACTCGATCACCGAATAGGCGAACGTCCCGAGTTCGAAGTCCAGGGCGGCGTCTACTCCTGGTAACGCTCGAGTCTGGTAACGCTCGAGAGTCGCGTCAGCCGCTCGGAGCCGGCTTCGGCGCGCCGAACAGGCTTGCCGGGCGCTTCTTCTCCGACTTGTCTTTGCCGCGCTTTTCGGCCCACGTCGGGATGACGACGCGCTGCCGGCGCGGGAGCTCGCGCCCTTCGAGCGCTGCTTCGATTTCCTCGGCGTCGAGCGTCTCGCGCTCGAGCAACGCGGAGGCAAGGCGATCGAGCTTCTCGCGGTTCTCCGTGATGATCTTCCGCGCGAGGATGTGCTGGCCCTCGACGATGCTCTTTACTTCTTGATCGATCTCGCGCGCGGTGTCTTCCGAGAAGTCCTCGCGGCGCGACGTCATCTCGCGGCCCAAGAACACGCTTTCCTCGTTCTCGCCGTAGGCGATGAGGCCGAGCTTCTTGCTCATGCCGAGCTCGCACACCATGGCGCGTGCGAGGCGCGTCGCGCGCTTGATGTCGTCCTGCGCGCCCGTCGTCACCTCGCCGAAGATGACTTCTTCGGCGACGCGACCGCCGAGCGCCATGGCGATGCGCGCGAGCATCTGCTTTTCGGTCATGAGGTGACGGTCTTCCGTCGGCAGGAACATCGTCACGCCGAGGGCGGCGCCGCGCGGAATGATGGATACCTTGTGCACGGCGTCGTTGCCGGGCACGAGCTTGCCGATGATGGTGTGGCCGCCTTCGTGCCAGGCTGCCGTGCGACGCTCGGCGTCGCTCATCACCATCGAGCGGCGCTCGCTGCCCATGAGGACCTTGTCCTTCGCGAGCTCGAAGTCCTCCATGGAAACCGCGTCTTTGTCCTGCCGGGCGGCCAGCAGAGCTGCCTCGTTCACGAGGTTTTCGAGATCGGCGCCGACGAAACCCGGAGTTCCTGCCGCCAAAATGCCGAGATCGACGTCCCCGAGCAGCGGCACCTTCTTCGTGTGCACGGCGAGGATGCCTTCGCGACCACGGATGTCCGGGCGCGGCACGGTGATGCGACGATCGAAACGTCCCGGCCGCAGGATGGCGGGATCGAGCACGTCCGGGCGATTGGTGGCGGCGATGATGATGACGCCCTCGTTCGACTCGAAGCCGTCCATCTCGACCAGCAACTGGTTGAGCGTCTGCTCGCGCTCGTCGTGGCCGCCACCGAGCCCCGCGCCGCGGTGACGGCCGACCGCATCGATTTCGTCGATGAAGATGATGCAGGGCGCGTGCTTCTTGCCCTGCTCGAACAGGTCGCGGACGCGGCTGGCGCCGACGCCCACGAACATCTCCACGAAATCGCTGCCGCTAATCCAGAAGAACGGCACCTTCGCCTCGCCTGCCACGGCCCGTGCCAAAAGTGTCTTGCCCGTTCCCGGAGGGCCCACCAGCAGGACGCCTTT
>DASUTR010000763.1:0-10043 GCA_036374535.1 Polyangiaceae bacterium | reverse complement strand
CCTCTGCAGCTCCTCGGGAGTGAGCGGTGTCGCGGCGGCGCCGCTCGGGCTCGGCGCACCGGTCGGCTCGGGTTCATCGGCTTCGTCGGCCGCGGGCGGTACGGCGACGACCGGCACAGGAACGAGCACCTCGCGTCCCGCGAGCGGGGCGGCAGACGGGTCGGGCCCGAGCACCGGATCGCCGGGAAGTTTCACGCGTTCGAGGCGTTCGAGACGTTCGAGCTCGTGTGCCGCGAGCTCGCGAACGTCGCGTCCGGACCCGTACGTGACCACGCCCCACGTGGCCGCCCCCGCGATGGCGAGCGCGCCGAGCACGCCGAACGCCGTGGACCATGCGCGGCCGCGGGCGCGGCGCTCGCCGTACGAGCCCTGCGAACCGAAGGCCGACCGGGAGACACGCCGGCGGCCCGAAAGCGGCACCACGAGCCCGCCCGACGGCGTGGCGTCCGCGGGAGCGAATTCGAGCAAGCTCTCCATGAGCGACTCGACGTCCGGGAAACGATCGTCGGGATCTTTTTCGAGGCAACGCCGTACGACGGCGTCGAGCTTCGAGTCGACGCCGCGCCGGAAATCGCGCACGGACGGCGTCCGCGCGCTCAGCACCTTGGCGCACACTTCGGGCACGCCGTTGCCGTCGAAGGGGTGATCGTTCGTGAGAAGCTCGAACAAGAGTACGCCGAGCGACCAGATGTCCGTGCGCCCGTCCACGCGCGACGGGTCCATCATTTGCTCGGGCGACATGTACCAGGGCGAGCCGAGGCTACGCGCCGGGTTCGTGAGGCTGCGACGCTGCTTGTCGGCCAGGCGTTTGGCGATACCGAAATCGAGGATCTTCACGATCGCGCGCCCGTCGGGCCGAGTCGAGAGGAACAGGTTCGCGGGCTTGATGTCACGATGAACGAGCGACATCGCATGCGCCTCCGACAGGCCCTCGCAGACCTGGAGCACGAACCCGACCGCCGTCGCCTCGTCGAGGGGTCCCTCGCTCGCGAGGAACGCTTCGAGCCCGACACCTTCGAGCCGCTCCATGACGAGGTAGGGCTCGCCCGTGTCGAGGTGACCCACATCGTAGACGCGCGCGATGTGCTCGCCCTTGAGCAGCGCCGCGGCGCGCGCTTCGTTGACGAAACGCTGCACGAACTCCTGATCGTGCATCAAATCGGAACGGATGATCTTCAGCGCGACGGGCGCCTCGAGGCCGAGGTGAACCGCCTCGAGCACGACACCCATGCCGCCCTCACCGAGTACCTCGCCGACGCGGTAGCGACCGCCGACGATCTGACCCGGCACGACCGGAAGCGATGCCGGTACGGGAGTGGCTCGAGAAGTCGTCGCGCTGGCTAAGTCAGTCATCTCCCCCTCTGCCTAAGCAACAAGCGCGCCAGCGGCGCCGGCCCATCCCCTGGGCCCGTTTAGGTAAGCGGGCCGGCGAAAGTCATATTTTGCCTCGTTCCGGCGCAATTTTGCCGCCCTTCGCAAAGTGCCCCATCCGTCTCTCTGTTAGGTTCATCTCGGTTCATCACGAACGGAAACGGTGACTCGGCATCGCTCTCTCTTGCTTGCGACGGCGCTCTCGTTTGCGTTCGTCGCCTGTTTCCTGAATCCCGGCCCCGATCTGCCGAGGTCCACGGGCGCCGGTGACCAGGGCGGCAACAGCGCTACGGGAGGGACGGGCGCAGGCGCGGTCAGCGGCACGGGAAACACCGGCGGAACGACGTCCGGTACCGGTGGTACCGCGAACGGCGGCGCGTCGGGCTCGGGGACGGGTGCTATCGACGGCGGGCCCGGCGACGCTGGACCGGGCGAGGGCGGAGTCGGCCAAGGGGGTGAGCCCGGCGACGCAGGAAATGAGCCGAGCGACGGCGGGCCGCTCGACGACGCGGGCTGACGTCGCTGCCTCGACGTGGTCGCTAGCGCCCGAGCTCGCCGTTCCGACGCGCCGATCGTCTCAATTCACGCTCACGCAGAAGCTCGTGGTTTCGAGGCCGGCGCCGCCCTGCCAGATCTCGAAGCCGATGAACACGTTGGTCATGTACCACTCGTCCAGGATCGTGCTCGGACGATTCTCGACGGCATCGCGGATGAAGAAGTTGAGATCGGTCGAGAGCGAGTGCGAAGGCTCGGTGCGAACGTACGAGATGCAGGGCTTTCCGGCGTTCGGTCCGACCCACACGTCCCACGTGCCATCGACACCCGCGATGGTGACGCCCGGGTACATGACGCGGCCGATGGGCTGCGCCGCCGGCGGATCGTAGAGCCACACCATGAGGTAGCCGCCGCTCGGAGCGAACGCGCTCGGCTCGCCCGCGGGGTTCGTGCTGAACCACACGTCGTACGTGGAGTTCCAGATGTTCGTGCTCTCGTCGGCCATGAGCCCGTTGTCGTTCCAAATCCACGTCGTCGGCACCGCGCCGAGCGCGCTCACCTGCTTCGGCAGGTTGCTGTTCGCGGTCACGTGGTCCGCGTTCGCGCCGATGAACATGGACGGAAACCCGGTAGGCCCGCCCGTCGTCGGAACGCTCGCGTCCTGCTGCGTCATCTTGAAGAAGTAGTCGCCGCCGTACGCCATGATCTGCGTCGCGGTCGAGTTCCACTGGTTTACCTGCATGAAGTACTGCTGCCCGCCGATGCTCGGCGCGAGCGTCCCGTAGCGGCCGCGGAGCTCGCCGATCTGCGTCATGCGCGCCGGCGTGCAGCCGTTCTCACCGATCACGTTCGTGCCGCCGCTGCCTCCCGTCGGGCTCGTTCCCGCGGTCCCCGACGTGCCGCCGTTCGCCGTACCGCCCCTGCCCGCACTGCCCGCACTGCCCGACGTTCCGCCGCGTCCACCCGTGGTCGCGCCGCTCGAGCCGCCGGTGTTCTCACCGAACGACGACTCCGCCGAGTCACAACCGACCACGAAACTACCGAGAAGCGCGACGAGGAAGAACGAACCGAGACCGGACGAAAGCTGCATAGCGCCGAGTATAGCACGCTGGAACCGGTTCCAGTAGGTTCCCGTACTCGCTCCGCACGCCGGCACCTAGCCAACCTCGACGTTCGCCCGCGCCCGGCGGTCAGCGTTCCTTACAGCAACGAAATCCCGTCGAGTAGTCGTGGTACGCGGGTTCGTGAGCCATGGTCACGAAGTCGCAGCCGCGGCCGTGCTGATTCGTGGTGCTGAAGAAGCCGCCCATGAAGACGCCCTTGCCGCTGTTGGCGCGCAGGCGGCGCTTGATGCCGTCGTTCAGTGGAAGCTTGTCGGCAAGGGTCGCGTCGACGCGATCGGAGACCCACTCGTGGAGGTTACCGACGAGATCGTAGGCGCCGTAGCTCGAGACGCATTCCGAGAATTCGCCCGTCTTCGAGAGGAACCCCGGGCGCTGGCCGAGCTCGGGATCGTTGAAATGCTCGTCGTACTTCCACGCTTTCGGATCGGAGCCGTGGAGGATGGAGAGAAGGTGCGGGCGGCCGACGTTGCAGCGGCCGCTGACGAAGGTCGGACCGTAGGGGTACGTGGTGTCGTTCTCGCCGCGGCACGCGCGGTACCATTCGCCGACCGAGCAGAGGCGTTTGTCGGCGTTCGCGCAGGCGCTCTCGGCTTCGACGCGGCTGATGTACGCTTGCGGGCGCGCGCCGGACCGCGAGCGCGCGACGAACGTGCCGTTCGTGGGACGCGCGTGGTGCGGGTGAAGAACGAGCGTGCCGTCGCTCTGCTTTCGTACGAGGTGCGCTTCCCAGCGATCCACGCAGGCTTCCCCGACCGCGGCCATCTCGGGCGGGCACGACGGGAGCTCCGGTTTGGCGTCGCCTTTCGGCGCGACCTTGGCATTGCGGGGCGGCGCGGCTCCCTGCGCTCGGAGCAGGCTCGCGCCCGAGACGAGGCCGCAAAGAAGGAGCACTGAGACCGCTCGCCGACGCACTCGTTCAAACCTACGCGAGGACGACCAGGGGCGCCAGAAACGCGCGCAACCCCGCCTCGGCAGGCCCCACGCAGGACGCCCTACATTCGGGCCGCTTCTGCCGAAACCGCGCAATGGTGCCCCTCGGCACACGTCCCCTGCCCGCAATCCGAGTCGCCGTCGCAACAGTAGCCGAAAGAGCCGGGCGTGCAGACGTTGAAACGCGCGGACGGAAGCGACAGCGCGAGCGTTTCTCCCGCGTAGTGGAGCTCGTAGTCGCCCGCGGGCAGCGGTCCGACCTCGCACGACGCGACGAGAAACCCGCAATCGTCCGTGCACTCGCCTTCCTCGTGCGTGTAGCTCCCCTTCGCGGTCACCGTGATCACGTTGCCGTTCACCGTCGCCTTGCAGCTCGTGCGTGGGTCGCGATCGCACGAGCTGCTCATGCACTTCTGGAAGTTCACGCTCAGCCGCAGCACGGCGCCGGCGGCGAATTCGACTTCGGGACAGGCGAACGGGTCGCCCTCGGCACCCACGGGATGAACGCAAAGCGCGCCCTCGTTCTCGACCGTTACTTCGAACTCCTCCGAACAGCCGGCGAGCGCCGGCGAAACGACGAACGCGAGCATCGCAGCGAAAATCCGCGCCACCATGCCAAGAACTCTACACGCCCGGCGTGCACGCGCAACCGCGACCGAACGCGCTAGGCTCGACGGCGTGACGAAGGACGACATCGCGGTGCGCGTCTATCGGGGTGCGAGCGTCGAGGCGCTGCACGCGGCGTCCGTCGCCGTCGTCGACGAGCGCGGCGTGCTCACGCGCTCGTTCGGCGAGCCGCGGCAGAGCTTCGCGCTGCGCTCCGCGACGAAACCGTTCCAAGCGCTCGCGCTCGTGGCTTCGGGCGCGGCGGACGCGTTCGGCCTCGACCCGCGGGAGCTCGCGATCGCGTGCGCGTCGCACAGCGGCACCGACGCCCACGTCGACGTCGTGCGGCGGCTGCTCACGCACGCGGGAGCCGGCCCCGAAGCGCTGCGCTCTGGCGCGCATCTGCCGATTGGCATGCGTCTTTCGCACGAGCTCCCGAGCCGCGGCGAAGACAAGGATCCGCTCCGCCACAATTGCTCGGGAAAACACGCGGGGTTTCTGCTCGTCGCGCGGCAGCTCGGCGAGCCCCTCGAGACCTACCTCGCGCCCGATGGTCGCGTGCAGACGCTCGTGCGCGACGGCGTGGCCGGCGCCCTCGAGCTCTCGCCCGCGGAGCTCGCGACCGCGATCGACGGCTGCAGCGCGCCCACGTTCGCGACGCCGCTCGTCGCACTCGCGCGCGGCATGAAGAATCTCGCGACGGCGGGCGCGCCGCGTCCGGAAGACGCGCGCGCGCTCGAACGCATTCGCGACGCGATGCTCGCCGAGCCGTGGCTCGTTTCGGGCGACGCTCGCCTCGATTTCGAGCTCGCGCGATCGTTCCCGAACAACGCCGTGAGCAAAACCGGCGCCGAAGCCGTCATCGGCATCGGCTTCCGCGAGCCGGCGCTCGGCATCGCCGTCAAAGTGCACGACGGCGGCGAGCGCGCGCTCGCGCCGATCGTCGTCGCCGTGCTGCACGAGCTCGGGCTCGTCACGCGCATCGGGGACGTTCCACTGCTCGCACGTCACGAGCGACCCGCGATCACGAACCACGCGAAGCTCCGAACCGGGGAGCTCGTCGCCGAAGTTCCGCTACGGCGCGAGACAGAAGTGCAATGACACTCGATCGCTCGAGTCATAATCGAAGAGCAAGATTTCGAAATGACTGTGCTTTCGTCTTTCGACGATCCGTGTCCGAATTTGTCTCGACACGTTGGGCGGATCTCGTCGTACATATCGCCGAACTCTGAAGTCGAGCGCCCGGGAGGTTGCGCGCGAGAGGGGAAATCGAAACTCCATGACTCCCCTTGCTTCTTATGTGCTGAGCATCGCCCTCTCCACCTTTTCTCCGGGCACGAAGCTCCATTCGCTCGAGCCCCTGCCGGAGTGCGGCGTTTCCGAAACGAGTCCGAGCTGTCCGCTCGAGCCTGTCTGCGAGGAGCCGACGATCCTGTGCGCGCCGCCGCGCTGGGAGCCGAAGCTCGCGGCGTGGGTGCGCGTCGAGAGTCGCGAGACCGGAGCGCGGCGGCTCGAAGTCGTCGCGCAAGCGCTCGCCGACGCCGCCCAGCATCAAGGCGCCGCCTGGCACGCGGGGCCGCAGGATCTGGCGCGAGCAATGCTCGCCGCCAGCGGCTGGTCGACGGGACTGCGCGAGGACATCCAGGTCGGACGCACGCGCGGTCCGGCCGGCGAAGTGTGCTTGATGGATCTCCAGATCCCGACGCTGCGCTCGCTCGTGCCGTTCGATCTGTCGCGCCTCCCCGACGAAGAGCTCGCGCAAAAAGTCGTGGGGCGCGAGTATCCGGAGCTTCGACGCTGCTTCGACGCCGGTGCTCTCCTTCTCGTGCGCGCGCGCCGCGAGGCCGAGCGGCGCTGCAAAGGAACGCCGATGGACTACGCGACGTTCGCGCTCTATGCGACGGGAAGCGAATGCAACACGCGCCGGGGACCGAAGGGCGATTGGCTCGCCGGCCCGCGACTCGCGTCGCTCCAGAAATGGCGCTCGCGCAAAGCGACGATTTTCCCCGACTGGTACAAGAAGACGACGCCCGAGCCGGGCTCGTGAGTGTCATTTCGGTCGGCGAGCGACCTATCTCCGCTACAAATTCGCTTGCTGCCGCCCGCAGCACGTGAATACACGGCGAAGCCATGAGGGCTCATCGCCACGATTGTCTTATGATCGGTCTGCTCGTCGCCGGGAGCCTCGCCACCGGCCGGGCGCGCGCTCAAGATCCGCTGGGCGTTCCACCGCCGGACGCCGACAAGGCCGCCAAGGGTCCGGACGCGCCGAAAGACGCGCTCAAGATCGACAAGACCCCCGAAGGCATGACGGCCTCCGTCTCGGCGGGCGGGCTGAGCTCGTCCGGGAACTCCAAGATGGTCGCCTTCACCGGCAGCGGCTTGTTCGACGCTCGCTACGGCGACAACGGCTACGGCGCCTCGCTCGTCGGGAACTACGGGCGGAGCGCGCTGCCGAGCGAACCGATGGAGACCTCGACCGAGAACCTCCAGGGCCGCTTGCGCTACGACCGTTACGTCCTCGACGACGCTTCCGTGTTCCTCCTGACGACGGGACGCCACGATCGCTTCCAGGGCTTGGCCTTCCGCCTGAACGTCGATCCCGGCGTGAAGTACCTGTTCATCAATCGCCCGAAGACGGCGCTCTGGGGCGAGCTCGGTTACGACTTCCAGTACGACGTTCGCACCGACGAAGGGCGGGAGAGCCGCGACGAATCGGGCGCCGTCACGGAAACTCTCGACAAGACCGAGACCGATCACTCCATCCGAACGTTTCTCGGCCTCCGGCTCGCGTTCAACAAGGACGTGACGCTGTCGAACGGCCTCGAATACCTGCAGAGCTTCATCGAGTCGAAACGCTACCGCTTCAACTACGACATCTTGCTCGCCGCCAACATCTGGGGCGGCCTCGCCTTCGGCGCCGGTTTCCAGGCGCGCTTCGACAACGCGCCGCTTCCCGACAAGAAGAAGCTCGACACGACCACCACGTTGAGCCTCGTCTATTCGTACTCGACGATCGTCAAAGAATAACGAAAGCCCGAGGATCCCATGGCGTTCATCGAAGATTTCAAGAAGTTCGCGTTCAAGGGCAACGTCGTCGACCTCGCGGTCGGCGTCGTCATCGGAGGGGCGTTCGGCAAGATCGTGTCGGCCGTGGTCGCCGATCTCGTGATGCCGATCGTCTCGCTGTTTCTGCCGGGCGGCGACTGGCGCAACAGCGGCTTCGTCTTGAAGACCGCCGCGGACCCGAAGGACAACGTCGTCCTGAAGTACGGCGATTTTCTCGGCGCCGTGCTCGATTTCTTCGTGGTGGCGCTCGCGCTGTTCATCATCGTGAGCCGCATCATCAAGGCGGCGGAGGGCAAGCTCTCGAAGAAGGACGACGGCGCGCCGCCCGCCATCAAGGAATGCCCCGCGTGCTGCGAGACCGTCCCCGCGAAGGCGACGCGCTGCAAGTACTGTACGAGCGACTTGCCGGCCGCCGCCTGACGCAAGGAGTCTCGCCCGCGGAGCGTCACGCAGCGCGCGTCGCGACCGCCTTCACGAGCTCGACCTCGAGCTCGATGTCCACGCGCTCGCCGACGAGCACGCCGCCCGCTTCGAGCGCCTGGTTCCACTTCAAGCCGTAGTCGCTACGCTCGACCGAAGTCGAGGCCGCGAACGCCGCGCGCTCGTTGCCCCACGGATCCTTGGCCGCCCCGCCGTACTCGACGTCGAGCGTGACGGGCCGCGTTACGTCCCGGATCGTGAGGTCGCCGTGAACGCGATACCGATTCTTGCCCGCGCTCTCGATCGTCGTGCTCGTGAAGCGGAGCTTCGGGAAGCGCTCCACGTCGAAGAAGTCGGCTGAGCGCAGGTGCTTGTCGCGATCGGCGACGCCGGTGTCGATGCTTGCCGCGTCGATTTCGACCTCGACGTGCGAGCGGGTGAGGTCGTTTTCGTCGAGCTTGACGTTGCCCGAGAACGCCGCGAAGCGGCCGCGCACCTTGGCCACGACCAGGTGACGGACGGAAAAGTGAACGCCCGAGTGGGTGCTGTCTACGGTCCAAGTCTTGGTTTCCATTGATGTTTCTCCTTGCTGAGTGATTCTCAATGTAGCCATGTCCCAACCGTAGGACTAGGTGCGATATCTTGGAATAATTATCCACCTCATGGGATAATCTAGCGAAACACCATGGATCTCAATGAGATGCTCGTCTTCACTCGCGTCGTGGAAGCGCAGAGCTTCGTCGGCGCGGCCCGGGCGCTCGGCATGCCGAAGTCGACGGTGAGCCGAAAGGTCTCCGATCTCGAGGAGCGACTCGGCGCGCGTTTGCTGCAGCGCACGACGCGGCGACTGAATCTCACCGAGGAGGGACGCGCGTACTTCCAGCACGCCGTGCGCGTCGTCGCCGAGGCCGAGGAAGCCGAGCTCGCCGTCACGCGCCTGCAAGGCACGCCCCGCGGGCTCTTGCGCGTAACGATGCCGCTCAACTTCGACTACTTCGCGCCCGCCGTCACGTCGTTTCTCGCGCGCTACCCGGAAGTCGAGCTCGAGCTCGTCGGCACGGACCGCCGCGTCGATCTCGTGCAGGAGGGGTTCGACGTGGCCGTGCGGGCCGGAGCGCTCGCGGATTCGACGCTCGTCGGTTTCGCGCTCGGCACGCTCAGAAGCTACGCCGTCGCGAGCCCGCAGTTCCTGGCGAAGCACGGCGCGCCCAAAACGCCCGAGGACCTCGCCCGCTTCGATTGCCTGGTCTTCGGCGCGGGACCCGATCCCTCGAAATGGAAGCTCCTTCGCGACGACGAAACGCGCGTCGTCGCGGTGCGGGGACGGCTCGTCGTGAACGACTTCGAGTACCTCGCCCAGGGCGCGAGCGTCGGGCTCGGCATTGCGATGCTGCCGGTGCATCGCTGCGCCGGCGACCTCCGGGAAAATCGCCTGCGCCGCGTGCTTCCGGACTGGTGCTCACCCGTGGTCCCGCTTCACGTCGTCTACCCGACGACCCGCCACCTGTCCCCGAAGATCAAAGCGTTTCTCGATCACGTGCGCGCCGAGATGTCGCCGCTCCCTTGGAAGCGCCCGCGTTAGGGATCGAAGCATCGACACTCCTCGGCCCCGAAATTCGTGTAGCCCGAGGCGAGGAAGCCGTGATTCACGCAGCAGAACGAGCAAGCGTCGCCTCCGGCGTCCCCCGCAACCGCGCCCGCACACACGATGGAATCGGAACGGCCGCGGCACGTACACGAGCCTTGCGCGCCGCCGACGAATCCGTAGCCGGAGAATCCCTCGGTGCTGCAGCACGTCTGGCAAGCGTCGAGCGACGCGGTGGCCGCGGTCGTCATGCAAACCGTGTCGCGCCCGTCGTCGCGACCGTTGCTGCACGTGCAGCGATCGTCGTAGATGAAGCTCGAGCCGGCAAAGCCCGCTCCGTTGCAGCACGCGCTGCAGGAATCGAGCTCGGGATCCTGCTCGGCGGTGATCGCGACGCAGGTCGTGATGTCGATGTTGTCCGGGGGGTCGGCCTTGCTCCAATC
>DASUTR010000762.1:0-10793 GCA_036374535.1 Polyangiaceae bacterium | reverse complement strand
GCCTTCACCTTGCCTCGCCACGGCATCGAGACGGGATTGCCCGTTTCGAGCACCACGATGGTGTTCGGATTTTCGGACGCCACCGCGTCGATCACGGCGTCTTGACCCCATGGCAGCGAGAGATCGGCGCTGTCGTAGCCTTCGCCTTCCGCGCGCACGCCGAAGACGATCGCCACGTCGGACCGTCTTGCGAGCAGGACGGCTTCGGCGGGCGTGTAACCCGCGTCGAACTCGACTTGCGCCTGGGGGAGGAGCCGTTTGAGCTCCGCGAGCGGCGACGGCGGAAGCAGGTAGAGGTTTCGCGAGCCTCCCATCATGCCCGTCCCGCCAATCTTGACGACGCCGGCGTATCCTCCGATCGGTTGTACCGCCGCCGAGCCGGTTCCGGTCGCGACGCCTTCCTGCGCGAAGCCACCGATCACCGCGATCTTCAGCGCCCGATCGGTGGCGAGCGGCAGAACGCCTTCGTTCTTCAGGAGCACGATGCCCTGGCGCGCGGTCTCGAGCGCCGTTTCGCGGTGCTTCGCGAGATCGACTTCCGGCGCCGGACCCCAGCGATCGGCGCCGACCGCGTAGATGGAGCGAAGCATGCGGCGCACCATCTCGGACAGGCGCGCTTTCGGCAGCTTACCCTCGGCATATGCCGCGCGGAGCTTGTGCGTGAACCCCTCGGAACCCCACAGCATCACGTCGATCTGAACACCCGACTCCTGGTCGAGCCCCGCGAGCGCGTACTCCCACTCGGGGGCCGCGCCCCAATCGGACATGACGTAGCCCGCGAAGCCCCAGCTTCCCTTCAGCACTTCGTTCAGAAGATGGTGGTGACCGCTCGCGTACACACCGTTGACTTTGTTGTACGCGCTCATGATGGCGCCCGGCTCGGCGCGCTCCACGGCGATTTGAAAGGCGAGCAGGTCCGATTCGCGGTGCGCCGCCGGCTCGATCACGGCGTCGAGCCAGTGCCGGTTGGTCTCGTTGCAGTTGAGCGTGAAGTGCTTGAGCGTCGAGATGACCCCTTCGCTCTGCGTCCCTCGCACGGCCTCGGCAGCCATGACCCCGGCGAGCAGCGGATCTTCGCCGTAGTACTCGAAGTTGCGGCCGTTACGGGGATCGCGCGCGAGATTCACACCGCCCGCGAGGAGCACGTTGAACCCGCGGCTGCGCGCTTCCCGGCCGATGGCGGCGCCTTGGGCGCGGGCGAGGTCCGGATTGAACGTGGCGCCGACGAGAAGCGTGCAGGGAAACGCCGTCGCTCCCGGGTCGTGGGGACGAAAGCCGGGGTTCGCGACGCCCATGCTCGCGTCGCTGCTCTGGAGCGCCGGCACGCCGAGCCGGGGCACGCCGGGCGTGTATCCCGCGCTGAGGTTGTCGACGCCGTCGGGAATGCGCGCGTCGCGCGCGAGGCCGATCAGCGGCAGCGGCCCGATCATGCTGATGAGGAGCGAGAACCGTTCGTCGTCGGTCATCTGCTCTTCGGTTCGCTTCGCGCATTCGTCGGGTGAGTCAGGGCTCATCGGCTTCCTTTCGGCCGCGGACAGTGCCCGAAAAAGAGCCGCGCTCAAATCCCCGCTGCCCTTCGACGCCTCCGCCGAAGATCGCGCTCATCGTCGTAAGGGCGGGAGCTCGCTCGTTCGCGCCGACCATCGCGAACTTGGGTCCCCTAGCCCTTCGGCGCTTCGTGGAGCTCGATGGGATTCCCGTCCGGATCTTCGAGCTGGATCTGTTTGCCCCCGGGACCGAGCTCGACGTCGTTCCGGAAGCGCGCGCGCGCCGCCTCGAGCGCCGCGATGGTCGAGGTCAGATTGTCGACGTAGAGCACGATTCGGTTCCATCCGCCGGGCTCCTGCTGTTTCCCATCGGGCATCGGCCGTCCTCCCGAGGCGCGCGGTCCGCTGAGCAAGAGGTGAAGCGCTCCGCGCGCGACGATCGCAAGGACCGGCGCGGGCCGCCCGAGCAGCTGGAACCCGAGATGCTGGGTGTAAAAGTCGAGCGCGCGGTCCACGTCACGCACTTGATAGCGGACGACCGCGGTTTTGGTGTCTGCGGAAAAGATCGACGATGGCTCGGTCATGGTCGTACCTCCATTGGGAGCACACGCGGAGGAACAAGCATGAAGTGCGCCGAGGGCGCGGGTCATTTCGCAACGGCCCTTCGCTACGTCACGGCGATCTCCCGTGGCTCGGGGACGCCGAGCTCCACGGATCGATCAGAAGAAGTAGTGGGCCGTCGCCTTGGCGCGGATGTTGTGCGGCTCCTCGCCGTCGAGATACGTCACCGTCGTGTAGATGCCGGCCGCGCCGATGCGGACTTCCGGGGTCACGTCCCAGAAGATGTTGCCTTCGACGTAGCGGACGCGGTCGGCGATGTGGGTGATGAGGTCGATTTCGGCGCCGCCCTGCGGATACAACCCGGCCATGTTCTTCGAGTAGGCCTGCGTGTAGATGGCGGCGAGCCGCACGCGACCGCTCGGCGGCAGGTAGTACTGCGCGTCGACGCGGAAGCCTTCCCAATCGATGGTGTTGAGCACGCCGAGCCGGTCGAACGTGACCAGACCGTCGTCCACGTTGGGATCGTACTGTGGCGGCGGGGACGCTCGCGCGGGGTTCGGAAGCGGTGGGAACTCGGCGCCGCCGTCGACCCGCATCAGATCGCCGATGCCCGTGCCGCGGACGTACGAGCCGGCGAGCGTGAGGGCGTTCGAGCGGTCGTACTGATCCTTGGCGGGAATCACCGGGAGCAAGGCGTCGATGGAGACGCCCCAGCCGACGACCTTGTTCGACGTCTGCGTCGGCGGCGGCGTGAACGCGTCGACGTCGAACTGGCGGGCGACGCCCGATACGCCGAGCGAGAGCTTGCGCGCCGACGGGATGCCGTCGCGCGTGTAGATGCCCTTCCAGTCGTTGACGGTGAAGCGCAGGCCCGCCTGAGCGTCGGGCATCCGGGAGTCGCGTTGCGCGGGACGCACGGCCGCGACCGCGAAATCGAGCCCTACGGCGCCGGACTTGCCGAACGACTCGGAAAGGCGCAGCTGCGTGTGACGCGAGACGGACTGCGGCGTGTTCTGCCAGCCGAACACGTCGTCGGTCTGACCGATCAAGAGATCGAGGTAATCGTTGTCGAGGTTCAGGTAGCCGTGGCGCAGGCGAAACGACGGGCTGTCGTAGTAGGAGCGCTCGGACGAGCCGACGTCGTTCGTCGGCTGGTCGCCGGCGAAGTCGCCTTCGATCACGGCCGAGGGAACGAGACCCCCGATCTCGGCTGCCTCGACCGCGAGGCCGAAACGGGTGCTGCGCGACGACGCCTGGTAGCGACCGACGGTGCCTTCGTACGTGTCCTCGCGTGCGACGAGACTCTGTCCGATGGTGTCGCCGTAGCTACGCGTGGTGTCGTAGATGAAGTTTACCTGCACGTCGCCGTAGAACGTGATGGTGAGGCGGTTGCCGACCTTGACCGCGAGCGGGTCGCGGTAAAACCACGATCTCGTCGCCTCGGCCGTGGGGGCGAGCTCGTCTTCTCCCGGCGGCAACGTCGTGGCTTCCGGCTGTTTCTTGGTGACGGGCGCCGCCGAAACTTCGGACGCCGGAGCCGGCTCGGGTTTGTCCTCCGCGGGCTTCTCGGGAGGTGCCGTCGCTTCGGATTCGGGCTTCGCTTCCGGTTCCGAGGCCGTGCCGGGCTCCGCGAGCGGATCTTGCGCGAGACCCAGACTCGAAACCGTCACGACGGCGAGCACGGTTGAGAAAGCAGGAACTGCGGAGAACAGAGTTCGAGTCACGGGCATTCTTTCGGCAGTGGTTTTCGGCATAGGGTCGTCAAGAGCGTTCCGGGGCGATCGAACGCGTCAGGTGAAGTCGCAGCAGTAGAGCTTGGCGGCGTAGCCTTCCGCGCTCGTGCCCGGGACCCCCGCATCCGGACACTTCATGGGCGGGTAGTTGTCTTCGGGCGTGTCCGGCCCGTAGCAAGAGAATCCGAAGCGCCCCGATTCACAGCCCGGGACGTAGGGGTGCTGCACGCAGGTGCCGCCCACGGGAATGGTGAGCGTCATGTAGCAGCAGTAGGCTTTGAACGCCGGATTCGGCGCGACCGTCGCGATATCGCAAACCGGATAGTAATAGTCCGCGCGACTGCGGTTCGGTCCGTAGTCTTCGCCGCGCGGGCGCCGGTCGCCCTCGCACAAGAACCCGAGCAAACGGGTATCGCACTCGGCGGCCATCGACTCTTTGCACGGCGAAGGCTCGGGCTGCCCCGTGCAGCAGTAGCGATAGAGCCCCCGCTCGTTCGTGCCGTTGCTGCACAAGAGCGACGGATTGAGCGACTCCGGTCGATTGTTGCCGTAACACTCGTAGCCCGAATCCCCCGGATCGCACTCCATGGTGGGATCGTAGGCGCAGGTGACGGGATCTTCGGTGCAGCAGTACGCCCTGCGCCCGTCCGCGAGGTCCGGCTTGTCGGCGCACAGAAGACCGGTTGGAACGCCTTCGAGCATCACGGCGTCGTGGTCGGGGCGCGCTTCGCCCGTGCACGCGTAGCCCACGAGCCCCGCGCGCAGGAGCTCGCCCTCGTAGCCCTCGGCGCGGCAGTCGAGCATGGTGTTCGGAACGAGCTCGCACGCACCGGAGATGAAATCTTGGCGCTCCGGGAAGCACGCGACCGCGCCTCCGAGCAGCGGCGCGGAGCCGGCGAGCGCCCAGCGCAGGGCGCGCTTCGTCACGAGGTTGAAGGTCATCATCCGCTCGAGATCTCCGTCCCGTCTCAGTCGTGAGCCCCGGCGCCGTGGCCGCCCGGGTCGTGGAGCCAACCCTCCGGGAGCTCGGGCGCGGGCAGCCTCGGAAAGACGCATTTCTTCGGCGTGCTCTCGCCCGTGCTGTTGTCCGTCAAGTTCACGTCCACGCCCTTCGGCTTGAAGTTCGCGCCGCCCGGTCCGATCGTGATGTCGGCGTATTCCGCGTACACGTTCAACGGGCCGATGTTGTCGATGACGACGTTGTCGAGCGTGATGGGACCCGCTCGCCGCACGCGGCTGTGCCCCTCGATGTTGACGACGAGAGGCTTCGTGTTCATGCACGTAACGTGACGGATGTTCTGGAGCGTCACGGTGGCGAACTCCGGGTAGAGCTCGCCGGCGAAGAGGGGGTTATACGCCGTGCTGATGAGCAGCGGATTGTTCTGATCGCGCATGCAGATGTCGCGATACTGGATGTCCCCGACGAGCCCGCCGCGGCTGATGTCGCTCTTGATGCGGATGCCGTTGAAGTCTGCGTCCGTGGCGTCGTGGCCGACGCTGCGCGAATCGGCGTCGATGGTGATGTCGTAGGCGAGCACGTTCAGGATGCCGCGGTCGATCGTGCCCTGGTCGTTGATGTTCTGACCGTACGTCTCGCTGCCGATCGAAAGACCGTGGCCTGTCCCGAAATGGTTGTGAGCGATGACGAGATCCTTCACCGAGTGGCCGCCCTTGATCGCGATCTGATCGTCGGAGGTGCTCACGGTGTTGCAGGCGATGACACCGCACTGGGCGACGTTGGTCGTGCCTGGATCGATGCCGTCGGTATTGCGCGCGAAATGCGCCGTGAGATGGATGCCCTGGCTGTTGTAGACCTTTCGCGGCGTGAGGATGGTGACGCCCCAGATGGTGTAACCCTTGCCCGGAACGTCGCAGATGCCGTCTTCCGGAGTCGCCGTGATCTTGACGTGGAATTTCGCGGCGTCGTGGAGGTGGACGCCGTAGAGCACGAAGCCGGTGACGCCGCGCTCGAGATTGATGAGCTGCGGATTGCCGATGCTGCCGTTGATGTTGCGGAGCGCACCCGAGAGCTGCCACCACGAGTAGTCGCGACCGACGAGCGGCTCGCCGCCCTGGCCGTCGATGTGGCCGCGGCCGACGATCCCCGGGTTTCTGCCGCGCACCTGGATGAAATCGAGGCACGCGGTGGAATCCGTGACGCCCATTTTTCCGCAGTTGCCGGTCTCTTGATAGAGGTCCGGATTGCGCGAGCCCATGAGCCAGACGTTTTCGTCGACCCAGAGCACGACGCCGTCGACCTCGATGTGCGCGGTGAGAAAGACGTTCTTCTCACCGTCGGCGACGAGCTTGACGGCGCCGCCCGTGTCCTTGCACGCGGTGAGCGCTTCCTGCACGCGAGCGGTGTCGAGCTTGTTCTCGTCGGGGAACGTCTTGTCGGCGACGAGCGTGCGGCAAACGTTCGTCGGCAGCCTCGGCTCTTCCGGGAGGTTGGGATCGCCCTCGCCGCAGCGCACCGTTCCCCAGGGTTGGAAATCGAACGCCGCTTCCTCGGACGTTTCGCACTGGTAGACGTATTCCGCCGGATCGTTCTGAAACCCGCCGCAGCCGGCGAGCCCGAGCGCGCTCACGAGCGCGAGGAGGAGCATTTCGAGTCGTCGCGACATCAGCAGCCTGAACTGAAGGGGCAGGGCCAAGCGGTCACGCTGGCGCACGTCCAACGCCGGACGCCTCCGGCGTCGGGTTCGCGGCAGACGCAGAAGCCCTCTTTCGCGTCGCCGCCGGAGTCTTCGTAGAAGCCTCCGAAGTTGCAAACCGTGCACGTCGGGGCTTCGCACGGGTTCGTCGCCGCCGGCGGCGCGCTGACCTTGCACGCTGCCTCGTCGATCGGGTCGGGGATCTTGTAACAGGAGTAGTCCTGGTCGGCGGGGAAGCGGCAATCGCCTTCGGCGTACACGCCCGCGAGACACTCTTCCGTTTTCCAGCCCGATTGGTTCGGGCCACACGGGCGATAGCAGAGCTGTGGGTCGGCGGACGTGCACGGCGTTCCCTTGAGGATCTCCTCGCCCGCCGTCGTCGGGCCGAGGAAGCAGGGCGGCATGAAGTCGGGGTGCGGAGGCGGATTGACGATGCCGGTACCGCCGGAGCCGGCGGTGCCGCCTTTGCCCGTCCCTTCGCCGCCCTCGCCCGCGCCGCCCTCGCCGCTCGTGCCGGCGGTGCCGCCGGTCGCGGTACCACCCGCCGGGAGGCCCGCCGTTCCACCCGTCTCGCTGCCGCTCGAGCCGCCGGTCGTCGACGCCGGGTCTCGGGTGGGTCCGAGAATGCCGTCGTAGGCCGCCGGGTTGTCGGTGACGCACGATTGCACGCCGAGCAAAGCGGCGAGCGACGCGAGAACGGTGAAGGGCCTCCCTGCTTTCATGCGCTCTCTCCTCTCAGAGTGAGTTGGCCGGCTTCAGGCTTCCGTCCGCGTTGCGGGCGGCGTCGGCGGTCATCTTTGCCACCGTCGCTCCGCTCGGGGCAGTGCCCGGAAGGCCGCTGATACCGTCGCCGGCGTTGTCCGTGTTGCCCCAGGCCGCGCAGTTCGAACACGACATCGAAGCCGGATTCGAGTTGCGGGTGAAGCCGTCGCCGTTGCTGCCGTTGACGTTGCCCGTGGCGAAGAGGGCGCTCAGCGTGTGCTGAGCCTCGACATCGTCGCCGCCGAGCTTGAAGCCGTTGCCGTCGCTGCCAGAGCCCTCGGTGGTTCGCGCCTGGTCGACGGCCCAGCTGTTCTCGATGCGCACGGGCGAGGTCCACGCGTAGAGATCGTAGCCGTCGTCCGCGTTGTTCCAGGCTCGGCAGCCGATGAACTGGTTGCCGGTTCCGGTGCCTTCCTTGATGGCGAAGCCGTCCGCATTCTCGCTCATGCAAAGCGTGTCGTTGTTGCTGTGCGAGTCGCAGTTGCGAACGACGTTGTTGCGCGCCTGCGGAGTGAAGGGATCGCCCGAGCTGATCTGAATGCCCGTGTCGGCGTTCTCGTACGTGAGGACGTTTTCGACCACGCCCTCGATACCTTGGAGCTCGATGGCGGTGTCGTTCGCACCCCGAATGACCAGGTTCTTGATGGTCACGTAGTGCGCGTTGACGGTAAAGCCGCCGAGGTTGTCCGGATTGTCGGTACACGACGATTTTCGCGGCTGCGTGCGGAAGTCGAAGACGGGCCGTTCGGCGAGGGTGACCCCGGGGGCACCCTGAACGGTGAGGCGCGCGCTGGCGGTGCCCATGCGCGTCTTCCTGAACTCCAAGCGCTCCGTCATCGTGTACGTGCCGGGCTTGATGCAGATGGTGCGCGGGGCCATGCCGGAGCATTCGGCGCCGTTCGCAGCGCCCGAGACCATGGGGCACATGAGGTCGTAGGCCTTCGCCAGCGTGGCGACGGGCGCGGCCTCGGTGCCGGCCGCGGTGTCGCTGCCGTTCGTGGCGAGCCAAACGCGACACTCGCCCGTCGAGCCGCCGCCGCCCTTGCCGCCGGAGCCGCCGGTCATGCCGCCGGAGCCGCCGGTCGTGCCGCTGCCTGCGGAGCCGCCGGTCGGACCGCTGCCGCCGGAGCCGCCGCCGCCACTGCCACCCGTGCCGGTTCCCACGCAGGTGCCGGCATTGCAGGTTTCGGTGGCGAGACACACTCGGCCACAGGAGCCGCAGTTCGTCGACGACGTTTGCGTGTCGACGCAGGCTCCGTTGCAAGTCTCCTGCCCCGTGGGGCAGCTGCCCATCATGCAGGTCCCGCCCTGGCAGATTTCATCCGTGCCGCACATCGTGCCGCACGCGCCGCAGTTGAGCGAATTGCTCGAGGTGTCCACGCACGCGCCGCTGCATTCCTCCTGCGGCGGGGTGCAGCTCAGCCGGCAAGAGCCGCCCACGCACGCTTCGTTCGAGAGGCACGCGTTGCCGCAACTGCCGCAGTTCTGCTCGTCACTCGACGTGTCGGCGTTGCAACTGCCCGAGTCGTCGCCGCCGTCGCCATCGCCGCCCTCGCTCGAGCAGGCGACGAAGCACGACAGGCCGAAGAGGATGGAGCCTCCGAAGAGCCACCGGGGGAGAGAACGCGTTTTGCTGACTAGTGATCGCATGGCGGAGCCTTTCCTGATGTTCTTTAAGCGAAGAGACGGGCCTTCATTGGGCCGCCCCGGGACCGGAGTTGCCGAACTCCGCCAGGTAAACCTCGGGCGGAACCAAGCCGGTCATGGGACGGTAGTAGTCGTCGGACGTGTAGAGGACGCGCGGGGCCGGCGTCGGATTCTGCGGAGTTTCGCGCACGGTGGGTGCCCACGGGTCGACCGCGCGGATGTGCGCGCCGAGGATCGAGTTTCGCACGATCGTTTTGCCGACCGCTTCGGTGTCGCCCGTGCTCACCTGCTCGAACCACGGGTTTCCGAGCAGGACGTCCGAGACCCGCGCATCGGCCGTGAGCTCGCTGTTGATGATCAAGATCCCGTGGGGATTGTCGACGCGCGTGGAGGGCGCGCTGATGGCGCCGCCGGAGACGCGATCGCCGAGCGAATGCACGCGAGACTGGTCGATCACTGCCACCCCGCGTCCGAGGATCATGTCCTCGTCGCCCTCGATGTAACAGTTGCGGAAGTAGGCGCGCTGGGCCTGATTCTGCGACGTCGATTTGACGTAAAGGGCGTTGCGGTGGCCGAGAACGCGCACGTTGTCGAAGAGCGCCTTGTCGGCTTGCGTGAGCAGCGCGACGGCCGTCTGTTCGTCCGGATCGATCGAGGGGCACGTGCCGGCGACGTAGTCGTTGGCGATGGTGAGGTTTCTCGCCTGAAAGGGCTGCGGTAGAGAGTTCGTGAACGTCGCCGACTGGTGAACGGTCAGCGACCTGCACTCCGCGTCTTGGTCGCCTGCCGCCGAGTAGCCGGCGACGATCACGACTTTGCTCGGATCGCGGTCGGCGCTGTAAAGCGTGATGGGCGGGGTGGAGGTTTTTGCGGGTACCGTGATCTTCTCGCGGTACGTGCCGGGGAGCACCTTGATGAAGATGCGCGGGCAGCCCGCAACGTTGACGGCGTCGCTGATGGCCGACTGGATGGTTTGGAACGTCCCGTCCTCCATCCGATTGCCGTCCGGATCGACCACGTAGCCCGGAACGATCTTCGCCTCGTCTTCGATGGGCCCGGTGGGGTCCCAATCGTTTTCGAACTCGTACGACACCGTGCGCTCCCCGAGCGGTTCGCCACCGGGACCACCGCCCTCGCCTCCCGCGCCGCTTTCGCCGCCTTCGCCGCTGCCGGAGTACGTCGCCGTGTACTCGCCGCCCGCGCGGAGCGCGGCTTCGACCGAATACAGCGCGTCGGCCTCGGCTGGGGTGAGCTGCGGTCGCGACGGCGTAGCCGGTGCGACGGGCCCCGCCTCCACGGGAGTATCGTCACGGTCGCGCATCACGTCGGCCGGCTGATCGAGGCAGCGCAGGACGTAGCGGTGACACGCATCGACGAGGGCCTGCTCTTCGACCGTGCACGCGTCGGGGTCGGCGCAATTCTCGAGGCACGTGTCCGGTCCGGGGCCGCCGTCCGTGCCGCCAGTGCTCGTGCCGCCTGTGCCCGTTCCGCCCATGCTCGTGCCGCCGGTCGGTCTCGCGCCGGAGCCGGAAGTGCCGCCGCCGCCGGTGTCGGGTGACGGGTCGTCGTCGATGACGCGCGTCTCCGGGTTCTCGGTGCAGGCCGCGGCGAGCGCGATCGCTCCGAAGAACGCGGCCCCGAGACGGATGACTTTCGCCCGCGGCATCGAGCGTTACCACCACCTGCGCTGGCAATCCCAAGAAAGCCAGGTCGAGCTCGAGTAGTAGCCGGGCTTTTTCACGCACAGGCAGTACTCGGCGTTGTTCGATTCATCGATGCCGATGGCCCACTCGGTCGAGCACGAGGCGTTGTTGGCGACTTCTTGCGTCGCGCCCATGACTCGGGACGGCGCGAGGTTTTGCGCCGCGACGGACTCCGTGGGCATCGCGCAGATGGCTCCGGTGCCTTCCGCGTAGCGGTTGTTCGTGCAGGTGATTTCCTTGAAGCCG
>DASUTR010000761.1:0-13058 GCA_036374535.1 Polyangiaceae bacterium | reverse complement strand
AGTCCCGGCTCCGGCGCCACGTACTTCGTCAGGCCCGTTACGGCTGGCGTGGAAGGCGCTCCGAGCCCGGCGGTCGCCGCGCTCGCGCAAGATTACATCCGCATCCCGCTTCAACCCGCGGCCTCCGGCGCGTTCGTGCATCTCGCGTGGGTTGGAGATCTCGACGGCGACGGCAGCTTCGACGTCGTCGTCGATCGCATCAGCTCCCAGGCGCCGCTCGTCGAGGGCTATTCGTCGAAGACGGGTGCGCGCTTGTTTCGTCTGAACACGGGTCCGCTCGGTGCGAATCAGGACAATATCGAGGGCGGCGCGAGCACCATCAGCAACGGGCACTGGGACGGCGTCACCGTGTTCGACTTCGACGCCGACGGCGACGCCGAAGTAGCGGTAAAGACCGCGAACGGTT
Organism: Polyangiaceae bacterium; assembly: GCA_036374535.1. Classification (GTDB taxonomy): domain Bacteria; phylum Myxococcota_A; class Polyangia; order Polyangiales; family Polyangiaceae; genus PMG-095. Next base: position 12,652 of record DASUTR010000761.1, on the reverse strand, counting down.
TCGTGTTCGGCGACGGCACCGCGCTCCGTCACGCGAACGACCAGGATCAATTCGTGTCGATCGTGAACGGACGCACCGGCGCCGAGATCACGCGCGCTCCGCTTCCGAACGATTACCTCGGCGACGGCCCGCTCCAGTGCCACTTCGGCGCCGGCTACCTCGACGGCGTTCGCCCGAGCGTCATCGTGAAGTGCAAGAACCGCGTCGGCAGCGGCGCCTTCAATCTGGTCGCCGCGGCGTACGATTTCAGCGGCACGGCGCTCACACGTCGCTGGAAGTTCACGCGCGCGAACGGCAACGGCGGCGCCGACTACCACCAGATCCGCATCCTCGACGTCGACGGCGACGGTAAGGACGAGCTCGCCGACGGCGGCTACGTCGTCGACGACACCGGCACGCTCCTCTACGCGCTCGGGAGCGGCGTCATCCACGGCGACCGTTTCCACATCACGGACATGGATCCGGCGCGGCCGGGGCTCGAGGGTTTCGGCATCCAGCAGGACAACCCGAACGGCCTCGAAACGTACTACTACGACGCTCGCACCGGGCAGATCCTGCGCTCGTACAGCGCCCCGAGCGGCGCGGGCGCCGACATGGGCCGCGGCACCGTCGCGGATCTTTTCCCCGACCAACCCGGCTTCGAATACTGGAGCTTCAACGGCATGTACGCCGCGGGCTCCGGAGCGCTCGTCGTCGCCGAAGAAAACGAAAACGTCCCCTGGCCGAACTTCGTCATGCAGTGGGACGGCGACACCGGCGGCGAGCTTCTCGACAACAATCGCGTCGGCGACTGGAACCTCACGGCGCGCGCTCGCAATACCTATGGCTGGCGTCGCACCTTCGACGGCCTCGTGCAGGCGCGGGGCGCGATCCCGTTCTACGGCGACGTCTTCGGCGATTGGCGCGAGGAGGCGCTGCTCGAGACCTCCGATCACGCCGAGCTTCGCATCTACACGACGACGTACGAAACGAACGTGCGCCTCTACACGCTCGCGCACAACCCCGCGTACCGAAACAGCCTGACCGTCCACGGCTACAAGCAGTCGCACCTCGTCGACTATTTCCTGGGCCACGGCATGGTGGCGCCGCCCGCGCCGCGCATTCGCCTCGCGGCTCGACCGTGACCGGTCGCGTATTCGCCGTCGTCGTGGGGGTCGCGACGCTCGCGCTCGCCCGGACCGCCGGCGCGCACGATCCCTTCGAAATCACGGCGCTCGCGCGCCTGAACGCGAGCGAGCTCGTCGTCGAGGTGACGATGGCACGCTCGACGGCGCTCCGCCTGGCGACGGGACGGGGCGGCCCGCGCGAGACGTTCGCGCCCAACGCGTTCCCGGGGCACCACGCGAAGCTTCTCGCGCTCGCGCCGTCGCTCTACGCGATCACGTCGGACGGCGCGCCGCTGCCGCTCCATGCGCGATCCGTCACGCTCACCGAGGAGCGCGACGTGCTCTACGTTCTCGCGTCCGCGGCTCCGCCCGGCGCGCTCGTTCGGTTCCGCGCGGCGCACCTCGGCATGCTTCCCGAAGGTTACACGAGCGCGCTCGGCGTCGCGACGACGGGTGAGGAACCGACGCACTTCAAGCTCCTCGTCGCCGCGGATCCCGTGCTCGCCGTGGATCATGGGGGCGCGCCCGGGCTCGCGCTCGTCGCGAAGCGCGTCCTCGAAGAGTACGCGCCGCTGCTGCTGCTCCTCGGGGCGCTCGCCGGCGGCCGGCTCGCCGAACGCCTCACGCGGCGCGGGGCCGGCGCCGCCCACCGCGCGGTTCACGTCGGGGAGTAGAAGAAGCCGAGCATCGCGCCGTACACGAGGTGCGCGACGAGCACGCAGAGAGGCGTCCGGATGCCGTAATTCCGGCCGAGAAAGCCGGGCGGCTCCAGCTGTCTTACCACGGTAGGACCGCGGATTTCGCTCGCCATCCGCGGGTGCATGCCCGGCAGCACGGGCAGCCCTACGACGAGCACGAACGCCGCGTGAACGAGCCCGACGATGGCGCCGAACCCGGCGCCGTAACGGCCCGCGGCGTGGAACGCGGCGACGTAGACGAACGAAAAAATCCAGCCGTTCACGAGATGGATGAGCACGCCGTAAATCTTCGCCCGGTCGCGGTTCGGCGTGACGATCGTCCCGAGCAAGTACGGAATGTTCATACGCGTGAGGCCCAGCCCCTGGCTTCCCGCCAGAATGGTCGTGAGCACGACGGTGCTGCCGAATCCCCACACGAGCCAGCCGTCGAGGTTCATGTCGGTGCCCTCCCGCGCCGCTCTTCGATCGCGAGCGCGGCGCTGATGACTCCCACGTGCGTGTATGCTTGCGGAAAGTTGCCGATGCCGTCGTGCAGCTTCGGCGAAACCTCTTCGGCGAAGAGACCCACGTCGCTCGCGTGGGTGAGCAGCTTCTCGAAACGTTGCTCGGCTCGTTCGAGGCTGCCCCCGCCGCGGGCGAGGAATTCCGCCGCCCAGAAGCCGCAGATGCCGAAGGCGCCCTCGCGATCGGCGCGGCTTCGCTCGTAGCGATACACGAGGCCGTCGCCGGCGCCGAGCCGCTCTTCGATGCGATCGAACGTGGCGAGCAGGCGTGGCGCGTTCGCTTGCGAAAAGCCGTACCAGGGCAAGAGCAAGAGACTCGCGTCGACGCCGTCGCCGCCGAGCACTTGCGTGTACGTGGCGTGGCGGGGATTCCAGGCGCGCTCTTCGATGTCACGGCGAATGGCGTCGCGGTGCGCCGCGAATTCGTCGACGGGAACGCGCTCGAGCACTCCGCGCCGGCAGAGCCCGAGCAGGCGATCGAGCGCGGTCCAGCAGAGGACCCTCGAGTGCGTGTGGTGCTGCTTCTGCCCCCTACCTTCCCAAATTCCGTGATCGGGCAGGTGCCAGTGCCCGCACACGTATCTGCCGAACGAGCGGAGCATGTCTTGCGTCTCGCGATCGAGCCGCGCGCCGGAGCCGCACAGACGCGCGACGGCGTCGATCACCTCTCCGTACGTGTCGAGCTGAACTTGCTCGGTCGCGGCGTTCTGGATGCGCACCGGTTTCGACCCGCGGTAGCCGGAAAGGTGCTCGAGGTCCTGCTCCTTCGCGGGAAGCTCCCCGTAGACGTCGTAGAGCACGCGGAGCTCGGGCCGCGTGAGCCGCGTCGCGTGGAGCAGCCAGTTGACGAACGCGTTCGCTTCGTCTTCGTAGCCGAGCCCGTGAAGGGCGCGAGCCGTGAACGCGGCGTCGCGCAGCCAACAGAAGCGATAGTCCCAGTTCAGATCGCCGCCGACGCGTTCGGGCAGCGACGTGGTCGGCGCCGCGACGACGGCGCCGGAGGGTGCGAACGAGAGCAGCTTGACCGCGAGCAAGCTCCGAATCACGGCCGCGCGATACGGCCCGTCGTAGCTCGCGCGGCGCGCGAATGCCGTCCAGAACGTGAGCGCGTGCTCGAGCGCGGCGAGCGAGTAGTCGCCGAGCGGAGGAAGGACCGCGGGCCCGTGGGCGTCGTACGTCAGCGAGAACGTGCGGCGCTCGCCCGCACGCAGCAGGAACCGCGCCGTGACGGCGGACGCGCCGTCGAGCGACAGCGGAACGTCGGCGCGGAGCGTGACGATCTCGGCGCCCTGCTCGATGCGGATACCGAGCGGGCCGGCGCGGCGCAGCCGAGCGTCCCGACGCGCGTAGTCCGGTCGCGGCTCGAACGAGACGGCCACCTCGACCTCGCCGGAGACGCCTTCCACGATGCGCACGAGCTCGTGCTCGGGGACGAGCGCCCGTTGCTTGTGCTCTTCGGAGAAAACCGACATGAAGTCGAGGACGCGGACGCTGCCCGTCGCGGCTTCGAACGTCGTGGACAGCACGTTCGATTCCTCCACGTATTCGCGCGTCCCGCGCGCGGCGCCTTCGGGGGCGATGCGAAAATGGCCGCCGGCTTTCGCGTCGAGAATGGCGGCGAAGAGCGACGGGCTGTCGAAGCGCGGCCAGCAGAGCCAGTCGATGGAGCCGCCGCGCGAGACGAGCGCCGCCGATCTTCCGTCGCCGATGAGCGCGTAGTCGTAGATCGGCGGTTCATCCACCGGTGCGGATCCCTAGGCCAGGAGTTTTCGGGCGCCGACGAGACCCCCGAGGAGCAGCGCGACCGCGCCGAGCGTCACCGCGCGCGGGTGCGTGCGCAGCCATACCTCGACGCTCGTGCGCTTCGCTTCGGCGTCGAAGATCCCGTGGGCGCCACGGTCTCCTGGTAACGGGGCGTCGAGGTTGTCCGCGCTCGGTGCTGGGAGCGCGGCCGTCGTCTGAGCGTGCCAAGCCACGCGGGCGAGGTGGCGATCGAGCGGACCCGGAATGAACAGCTGGCCGACGATGGCCTTGATCGTGCTCCATCCGAGCCAAAACTCGCGCGCCGGGTGCTCGACGGCGTACAGGAACGCTTCGGCGATGACCTCGGGTTGGTAGATGGTTCCCACGGGACGCGCGTGCTTGCCGAGCCGGTTTCGAACCACCTGGAATTGCGGCGTGTTCATGGCAGGAAGCTCGAGCGTCGTGACTTCCACGGCACTCTTCTCGTGCACGAGCTCGGAACGCAGCGAATCCGTGAAGCCCCGGATCGCCGCCTTGGACGCGCAGTAGGCGCTCTGCAGCGGAATCGAACGGTACGCGAGCGCCGAGCCGATCTGCACGATGACACCGCCGCCGGCTTGGCGCATGTGCGTGAGCGCCGCAAGCGTGCCGTGCACCGTCCCGAGGTAGTTCACTTCCATGACGCGCCGGTACTCCTCGGCGAACATCGCCGATACCGGAGAAAACACCGAGACCATCGCGTTGTTCACCCACACGTCGATGCCCCCGAAGCGTGCGACGACGCGCGCGGCGGCGTCGTCGACCGCGCGCGCGTCGGCGAGGTCGAGCGCGCATACCATGCTCTGTCCGCCGAGCTCGTCGACCTCGCGAGCGGCGGCGGAAAGTCCGTCGAGGCCGCGCGCGATCAACGCGACGCGTGCGCCTTTCGACGCGGCGGCGCGCACGATCGCCCGCCCGACGCCGCTCGAGGCGCCGGTGACGACCACGGTCTTGCCTTGCAAAAAATGAGAGCTCACCGGCCTCGGAGGAATCGTAAAAGCAGATTCGGGGCCAACTCCGGAGCCCGCCGCAAAACCTCGTGAACGGCGAGGAAAGCGGTCGCACGACCGGGTCAAATTGGCGCGAGCGTGGCGGTCTTGCGACGGACCATCGATCGCGCAATTCTGCCGGCGCGAGGAACGCCGCATTGCCCTTCCGTTACCGAAACCCCGTGATTCCCGGCTTTCATCCCGACCCGAGCATTTGCCGAGTCGGGCGCGACTTTTATCTCGTCACGAGCAGCTTCGAATACTTTCCGGGCGTCCCCATCTTTCACAGTCGCGATCTCGTGAATTGGACCAAGGTCGGTCACTGTCTCGATCGCGAGAGTCAACTGCCGCTCGCGGGAGCGCCCGCTTCCGCCGGCATCTGGGCGCCGACGCTGCGCCATCATGACGGCGTCTTCTATCTTGCGACGACGAACGTCTCGTACCACCCGAAGTTCGCCGGCAAGAACTTCATCGTCACCGCCACCGCGCCCGAGGGGCCCTGGTCCGAGCCCGTCGTCGTCGACCAGCCCGGCATCGATCCGTCGCTCTTCTTCGACGACGACGGCAGCGTTTTGTTCACGACCTCGCACGAGGGCGCGTTTCAGAGTCGTATCGACGTCGAGACCGGCAAGCTCCTCTCGGAACCCAAAATCGTTTGGAGCGGCTCGGGCGGCCAGTATCCCGAGGGCCCGCATCTCTATCGCCGGAACGGCTGGTACTACCTGCTCCTCTCGGAGGGCGGCACGGAGTACGGGCACATGATCACGATGGCGCGTTCGAGGAGCCCGTGGGGACCGTTCGAACCCTGCGCGCGCAATCCCCTGCTCACGCATCGCAGCTGGAAGAGCCCGATTCAAGCCGTGGGACACGCCGACTTCGTCGAAACGAGCGACGGCGCCGGATTCGCGGTGTTCCTCGCCGTTCGCCCGAACGGCTACCCGCCCTGTCATCACCTCGGTCGCGAAACGTTCCTCACGCCCCTGACCTGGGCGGACGACGGCTTTCCGGTCTTCGGCGACGCCGGTCGTGTGGCGCTCGAAATGGAGACGCCGATCGAGCCGGAGAAAGCACGGGCGAGCGAGGCACGGCAGCGCGACGACTTCGAAGCGAAGAAGCTTACGCTCGACTGGAATCAGCTGCGCAACCCGGACGCCGCGAGCTTTTCGCTCGACGAACGTCCGGGGTTCCTCCGGCTGCGGGGCTCGCGCTACGGGCTCGACGATTGCGCGTCTCCCGCCTGGGTCGGGCGGCGGCAAGCTCACTTCGCGGTGCGCGCGGCAACGTGTCTCGAATTCCGCGCTCGGGCCGAGCGCGAAGAGGCCGGGCTCGTCGTGCGAATGAACGAAAAGCACCACTACGAAATCTTCGTCACGCGCCGCGCGGCCGAGCCGAGCGTCGTCGTTCGCCGCCGCATCGGGAGCCTCCAAGCAGAAGTGGCGCGCCGCCCGCTCTCCACGGGTGAAGAGTCGCGGCTCGTGCTCGCCGTCGACGCGTCGCCGGACAAATACGTGTTCTCGTGCGGTCCGACCGAGCACGAGCTCGCCCCGCTCGCCGAGGGCGAAACCCGCTACCTCTCGACCGAAGTCGCGACCGGCTTCACCGGCGTCTACTTCGCGATGTACGCGAGCGGCGGCGGCGCACCCTGCACGCACCCGGCGGATTTCGACTGGTTCGACTACTCGGTGTCGCCCGAACTCTGAGCTCGGTCAGCGCGGGTGTTCCGCGAGTCGTGAAGACGCGTCAGGTGAGACGCCGCCACCCGGGCGGGGGGTTACTGGGCAGCGGCGCCTCGAGTGCGGGTAGTGCACCGCGCGTGCCACCGAACGCTCGCCGCGGGACCCGCCCTCGGCGATTCCCACCTCGAAATGCCTCGCGGCGAGACGAACGTTCGTCGCAGGTGGCTCAGACAGAGAATCGAGTTTCATTGACAAGGAAACGCGGACCGCCAAGGATCGCGGGATGGGATGCTCACGGGTGATTCGGGCCGCGTTCGCCGTTTGGGGACTCGCCGCATGCGCTTCGTCGCCGCAGGGCATGATGATGAATCAGTTCATCCCCGACGAGAAACTCGCCCGGGTCCGCGTGTGCGTGACGACGGGACGAGAGCTCGTCGAAAGCTTCGGCCCTGCGTCGGGCCAAGGGCGCGACGGAGACATGGGCACGCTCACGTGGAACGCCGCCGCGGTCGTCCACGGCTCGGAAGCGTCCGCCGTCGGAACCCAAAGCGTCCACGCTTGGGTCGACTCCGCGGGTCTCGTCGCCGCGTTCGTGGTCAATCCGACGAGCATCCCGCAAAAGCCCGCACCGTGCAGCGAACAGGCGCCGGTCGACGCTCCGGATCCTGCGCCGGCGCCCCCGGAGAAACCGAAACAGGCACGCCCGGACGCGACGCCGGCACTCGGTTAGGTCCGAAGCGTCACGAGCCGCCTCGAACGGCTTTTTCGGGCATTGCTTCGAGAGAACTGCGTGTCGACGAAACCCCGAGTCAGCGCGCCGAGGCGCGGCCGAGCTCGTCCGCGATGCGCCGAAGCTCCGTCGCGCGCGCCGGGTAGTAGAACGCGGCCAGATAAGCGCACCAAACGAACCCGGCCCAGAGCGTCCCGAGCGCGAGCAGTCGCAGGGCCGCCCGGCGTCGAGATCCTCGGCGGAGCGCGCCTCTCTGGCGCGCGAGCCCCACGCCGAAGACGAGCAGCGAAAGCGCGGTGAGCACGGCGAGGATCACGCGAAACGGCGTCCCGTCCGCCGCGCGTTCCAGTGACTGCACGGCGGCGCTCCGCGTCGCGCTCACGACGCGGCGGCTTCGTTCACAATTCGAACAGCGTGAGAGCTCGAGGTCGACGACGACGGCAGCGTGATCGGAAAGGGGAAGCGTCTCGCCGCTCTCGAGTCGAAACGCTTGGCCGAGCGCCGTTTTCGCGGCGAGGACGCGAAGCGACGAATCGCGACCGCCGCGCACGTACAGCGTATCCTCGCTCGAGCTCGGACTCGCGTCCTCGAGCTCTCCGAGGTCGCGAATGACGCGGCGCGGAAGCTCGTCTCCGTGCCCATTGAAGTCTCCCGCGACGAGCAGCGCGTCGGCCGACCGCTCGCGACCGCCGAGAATCAGCTCCGAGGCTTGCGCGAGGCGTTCGGCTCCGTACTCGTCGGTTCGGTACTGCGCCTGAAGGTGCGTATTCTCGAGCCGGAGCTCGCCGGCCGGCGTCCGCACCGTCACCTCGGCGACTCCCTTCTCGACCAGCCAGTCGAGGTGCCATAGCGAATGCGGCCGGCGTCCGAGCGAAAATGGCCGGAACCGTCCGTCGCCGAGCGGCCACTTCGACGCCACGAAGAGCCCCGTGCGCCCGCCGGGTCCGTCGAACCGGCGCGAGTGCACGAGGCCTCGCGCTCCGAGCTCCTTCGCAACGCGCTCGGCGTCGCGAACCTCCCAAAGCTCCTGAAGGCACACCACGTCCGGCTCGAGCGCCAGCAGTGCCGCTGGAATCTGGGCCATGCGCGCCTCGCGCTCCGGCGTGATCACCGGCACCCCCCAGACGTTCCACGAGACGACGCGCATCTTGAGCGGCGCGTCCGCGCGAGCCGGCGACGCCGCCGCGAGCATGGCGAAGAGCATGGCAGCCGCGGCGAGCCTCATGGCAGTCGCGTGCCGGCCGATCACGCTCTCGTCGAGCGTCGTGCCCTCACAGGCGCTCCCAGTCCACGACCCCGCGGAGCTCCGGAGCGAGCGCGTCGAACTCGGCTTGGAGCTTCGCGCGATCGAGCGTCGGCGGTGCTTTCACGACGAACGTAAACTCGCGTTTGATGAACTTCGTTTGCTCCCCGATGATCTTGCAGCCGGCTCCCGCGATGAGCGCGCGGTGCGTGCGCGTCGCCTCGTGCATTCGTTCTTCCCCGACGCCCGACACACGAATGATGCCGGTTACTTGCTGCTCCAGCACGAAGATGAGGAGCCAGCCGATCACCGCCGCGGGGAGGGCGACGATGTAGATCTTGAGGCCGCAACAAAGACCGAGCACCGTCACGAGAATCACCCGGCCGGTGTCTTTCGCGTCGCCCGCCTCCGTGCGAAACCGCAGGAGGCCGCCGATCCCGAAGATGACGAACGCCATCGCGGGCTGCACCTGCACGATCAACGCGACGACGGCCGCGACGACGGCGTACATGAGCAGCGTCTTCGGCTGCTCGAACTGCTCGAGATTCGACGCGCGCCGTCGAATCGAGGGGTGGTAGCCGATGAATGCACCGAGCGCGAGCGCGGCCAAAAGCACGAGCACCATGTCGAGCACGAGCAAATGGTCCGAGAAGCTCGACCATCCCTCCTGCAGAGCAACGTAGCCGTCGCGAGGCGTCGCCGCGCGACCGGGCAGCACGACCGGGGACGCCGCTCCGGGGTCGGCGCCGGCGGGCGCCGCGGTGAGTCCCAAAAACGCGAGCCCGCGAGCGACGAGGCGCATCGAGCGCTAGCTAAGCACGCGGCGGACGCGGACCGCAATCGCGGGCCGACGCGACGGCGCGTGCCCGAGTTCACTCGACGGGCAGGCAGTAGCGGCCCTCGGTGGCCGCGTCGAGCTCGTACCCCTCGGGGCACGGCTTCATGCCGGGGTAGCCGCCGAACGGGATCGGCGTGCAAATCTCACGACCCTCGGTCGCGATGTAAACCTCGTAGTTCGGGGGGCACTTGCCCGTTTTGCCGCACGTGCCGTCTTGTTGCACGAGCTCCGGCGGGCAGAACGGCATGTCCCAACCGGGCGGGCACGGCGTCGCCGTCACGTCGACCGTGTTGGTCGCGAGCTTCGAGGGCGAAGCGTGCACGTTCTGGATGTACGCCTGTCCGAACCCGGCGCTCCCGAACGCGTCGAGCGCGATCCAAACCTCGTACACCACGCGATAGTCCCAGTTCGGCGCGTCCGCGTTCGGCGTGTACGCAGCGTCGGTAGCGGGGGAGTCCTCGGTGTAACAGTACCCGCAGCCGCCGAGATTCCGGTCGATGCTGGTCGCCACGCCGAGCACGGCGGAAGCGTCACCCTGAATGACCTTGCCTTCACCGCCCGTCACGCCGAGCGAGCCGTAGCCGCACGACGAGCTCGCGTCGACCGAGACGTAGTCGATCTTGAAGTCCATCACCGTCGCGCCGCTTCCGTCCGTGAGCAAGAGCTCGAGGTGATCGCTCCCGACGAGATCGTTGAACGTGTGGCCGCCCTTCTTCTTCGGCGGCATCATGCCGCCCATCGGATCGGTGGCTTCCCCGCCGCCCCAACCGATGGCATTCGCGCCGTAGGTGTTGTCGACGAAGGACGGATCGAACGTGATTCGGAGGTGCACCATTGCGACGCCGTTGATCTTCTCGATGACCTGCTCGATGAGCGCCGTGGGGTTCGCCGGAGTCGGATCTTCCTCACCGGCGAAGCAGAGCGATACCGGCGGCCGCACGATGACCGTCGGACTGCCGCTGCCGCCGGCCCGCTCGCAGGTTCCGCCGCATTGGTTCGCCGTGTCGGGACCGCAGCCTTCCTTGATGGGCACGCCCGCGCTGCCGCTGCCCGTGAATCCGGGAGGGCCGCTCGAGCCGCCCGCGCTGCCGCTCGACCCGCTCGACCCGCTCGACCCGCCCGAGCCGGAGCTCGTTCCACCCGTCCCGGTTCCGAGCGTGCCGCCCGAGCCCTTCGGGTCGTGAGGTGCGCCGCACTTGCCCTTGTCGCATTCGCCGCTCGCGCACTCGGAGTCCAACGTACAGGCTTCGCCCCGCGACCTGTCGCCACCGCCCGAGCCGTCGGAGCTTCCGCCGCAGCCCGCGCCGATGAAGCCCACGCCGAGGGTCAGGGAAATAAGACCGATGGTTCGCATGCTCATGAATTCCTCCGCACTAGTCGTCCGAAGCTCGAAGCTCGAACGCGTTCGTCACTCACCGCACCGGATCGCCGATGGTCGCGCAGCCGACCGAAAAGCGCAGTCTGCTCCCGGGCCTCGACACGGACTCGCAGCTCGCCGCGCAGAGCTCGACCGCGCTCGGCGAGCTCGGATCGTCGTAGTACCAACCGCCGTCTTCACCGCAGCCCGTCACGTCCGTCACGTGATAGATCGGCGACAGGCACTCGACGCCCGATTGTCCGGCGAAGAGATTCACCGCTCCGAAATCGATGCTGTCGCCCGGCGGAGGCTCGGGGATCTCGAGCGTGCAGGGGATCGCCGCGTCGCCTCGAATCGTCGATAGCGCTGCGAGCACGTTTTCGGCGACGTTCTCGTTGCCGACCAGGTAGGCACGCCGGGTGCCGCCGGCGACCGCGATTCGATTCAACAGGTCGAGCTCGGGACCGACGCCGAGCACGTAGGTCGGAACGTTCGGGGCTTCGTCACGACACGCGAGCGCCGCCGCTTCGGCGTCGTCGATGGTCGGGCAGCAGCCGCCCCCGGCGCACGAAACGGGCGCTTCGGGCTTGCCGTCGGTGACGAGCAGGATGACCACGCCGTGACCCGGATGCTTGCGCTTCCAGTCGGAGGCGTACGTGCAGGCGCCGCGCAGGGCCGAAGCCGTCGGCGTTTCGCCCGTCGCCACGCGCTCGTCGAGCGACCGAATGACCGGCTCGTGATCGAGGGAGACGGGCACCGCCGGTGACGCGTAGAGGGCGTCCTCGCAGCGGGTCTCGCCGATGGGCTGATGCCCGAAATAGCCGATGCCGACGCCGATACCGGCGCTCGCGGGCTCGCGGAGAAACTCCCGCGTCGCTTGCTGCACGGCGGCGAGCCGCGTGAGCCCGCCGACGTCGTTCAACATCGAGCCCGACTGATCGAACATGACGTAGATGTCGAGCGGCAGACTTTCGCCCTCGTAGAACTCGCCCACACAGCCGTTCAAGACCGAAGTGCCGCAGTCGCCGGGGTTTCCCGTGGCCCCGGAGCTCGACGAGCCGCCCTTGCCGTTGGGATCCGGGATGATGGCCGTGGTCCCACCCTGACCTCCAGTGTTCCCGGGACGGTGCAAGGCTCCGCCCTCGTCGTCCTTCGACGAGCACGCGAGGAGCGGCGCCGCTACTACGAAGCCGAGGATGTGTCGTTCGAGGGCACGCATTCGAAATCCAAATCTCGTGTCGCCGTGCTCCCCAATGGCGAGACCTCGCGCCCTTTCTGATCGGCGGTCGAAAAATCGACGCAGCCGTCGTCGTTCGCGCTCCCCGCTCAGAAACTCGAAAGCTCGCTTCCATATAGGCTCACGATGAGCTCGCGAGGCCGTTTCGGATTCGGCGCCTTGTCCTCGTTTGCCCTGATAGCCGGCATTTCCGCCTGCGCCGGCGACGATGCCGGGGGCGATGGGGACGATGCCGGCGACGACGAGACCGGGACGGGTGGCGTGCTCGTCGGAGGCTCGACGGCGCGCGGAGGCAGCGCGGGGCAGGGCGGCGCGAGCACGCGCGGCGGGACGAGCGGTAGCGGACTTGCCACGGGAAGCGGCGGGACCAGCGCCGCGGCGGGCACCACGAGCAGAGGCGGAGGGACGGCGACCGGTGGCACGAGCCCGAACGCGGGTCAGTCGGGCTCGATGAACGGCGGCGCCGGCAGGCCCGTACCGCCGGGCGGGGGCG
>DASUTR010000760.1:0-3772 GCA_036374535.1 Polyangiaceae bacterium | reverse complement strand
CTACGAGGAGTTCGACGCGGCGTAGCCGAAGACGCGCTCGGCCCACGCGTCGAGTTCGTCGCGCTCGTCGAAAGTCAGCATCCGTAGCGGCGAGCGGACGTCCGCGTTGACGGGCACGCCTTGGAGCGCGAGCAGCCGCTTGAGCGCGGCCTGCCGGGGAAAGCGCTCCACGAACGCCCGCAGCTCGCCGAGGCGCGACGCTCCCTCGGGCACCGGGTCGCGCACGACCGCGGCGACCTCGCGCGGCAGAGCCGACGCGAGTGCCGACACCGCGCCGCGCGCGCCGCGCGCCATCCCGTCGGCGATGAGCGCCTCCGGCCCGACGAAGATGTCGAAGCCCGGCAACACGTACTTCTCGAATGCGGCGAGGGGCGTGTCCGAGACCTTGAGGCCGACGACGTTCGTGGCGTCGTTGCGAAGCCGCTCGAGCACCGCCGGCGCGATCGCATACCCGGTCGTAGCGGCGAACTCGTAGACATAGAACGGCAGCGGCGCGCAGGCAGCAGCCGCGGCGAAGAAGTGGCCGTACTGCGCCTTGTCGTCCAGCTTGAAGTAGGGCGGGCCGATGACGACAACCGCGTCGGCGCCGACTTCGGCAGCGTGAGCTGCGAGCGCGACGGTGTCGGCAGTCGTCTGCGCGCCGCAGTGGACGGCGACCTGCAGGCGGTTGTCGGCGGCCTGGAGGAAGAGATCCGCCACGCGGCGACGCTCCGCGACGGTCAGGAGGATGCCTTCGCCCGCCGTTCCGAGCGCGAGCAGCCCGTCCAGCCCTTCCCGCACGAAGAAGTCGGTGAGCGGGCCGAATGCGTCGTCGTCGACCTCGGTTCCGTGCTCTCGGAGCGGCGTGACCGAGGCGGCGAGCGCGCCGCTCAGCCTCTCCATCAGCGAAGCGGCTCTCCGCCGCGCACACGCGCCACGGTCGCCGCGATCCGACGCGCTCGCGTCTCGGCGCGCTTCGCCTCCTCGACCCATTCGACGTACTCGCGGCGATGGGTGAAGGACATCGACGCGAACGTCTTCTTCGCCACGGGATCCGCTGCGAGGGCGGCTGCGAGGTCGCCCGGAATCGCGACCTTTCGCGGCTCCGTGTCGAGCTCCATCCGCACGCGCACGCGGTCGGGAGCGTCGACTCCCGTGGCGGCCTTCACGGCGCGGTTCCCGACGATGAACCCGACCCCGTCGTACACGCCCGGCGTCGTGCGCCACGTGTGGCTGCGGATCGTCACCTTGACGGGCGGTCGCACGCGGCCGAACGCCTCCTCGAGATCGAACGGCACGCGGAACATCGTGCCGGTCTTCTGCACCCGCTGAAGCTCCACGGTGAACGACTTCGCGGGCACGACCGAAACCATAGGGTGTGCGCCTGTGGGAGCGCTGAAGGTCGTCCGCGACGGACACGTCCTCCGGGTCACGCTCGCGAAGCCCGAACGCCGGAACGCCTTCGACGCCGCCCTCATCGCCGAGCTGGCCGAGGCGTTCGCCGACGTCGGCGATGCGCGGGCCGTAGTGCTCGAAGGCGAGGGACCGTCGTTCTGCGCGGGCGCTGACGTGGAGTGGCAGCGCGCGGCGATCGAGCTCTCGTACGACGAGAACGTCGAGGACGCGATGCGGCTCTACGCGATGCTCGAGGCCGTCGACTCCTGTCCGGCGCCGGTCGTCTGCTGCGTGCACGGGTTCGCACTCGGCGGCGGCTCGGGCCTCGTCGCGTGCGCCGATGTCGCGGTGGCGTGGCCCGATGCGATCTTCGGGTTCACCGAGGTGCGCCTCGGGATCATCCCGGCGGTCATCTCGCCGTTCGTGCTGGCGAGGATCGGCAACGCCGCGCGCCGGTACTTCACGACGGGCGAGCGCTTCGGCGCCGACGTGGCGCTCCGCATCGGGCTCGTCTCCGAAGTGTCTGAGGACGCCGGCGAGCGCACGGAGCAGATCGTGGGCGAGATCCTCGCCGGCGGCCCGATCGCCGTGCGCGAGGCGAAGAAGCTCGTTCGCGAGCGGCCGACGGGCATCGACACGGCGCACATCGCGGCGGCGCGACGGACGAGCGACGAGGGCCAGGACGGCCTGCGCGCGTTCCTCGACCGCCGGCCGGCAGGCTGGATCGACGACGCGAGCTAGGCGCGGCGCTCTTCGAGGTACTTCTTGAGCCCGAGGTACGGGAGGATGAAGGCCGCAAGCACGGACCCGAGCCAGACGATGACCGTGGCGGCAATCCAGGTGCCCACACCGCGGATCGAGAGCCCGTCGGTGAGGAGCTCCGTGATGATCAGCGACGCGAGCGTCGCGATCAGCGCGACGCCGCCGAGCACCGGCCCGGGGCTCCGACGAAGCACGCTGATGAGGAACGGCTGGAGGAGGGCGAAGACGACCGTGAAGACTGCGACCGCGACGACGAAGCCAGTCACGTTCAGGCTCATCCCGTCGAGCACTGCCGCAGCCACGATCAGCCCGACCGCGTTCGAGGCGAATGCAATGACGAGCCGGACGAGCAGACGGATCAGGGCGACTCCCAGGTGAAGACGACGGAGTCCGCCGACCGCTCGGCCGGGCCGTGGTACACGGCTTCGACGTTCGTCCCGTCCGGATCGAACACGTACGCGCCGTAGTAGCCCGGGTGGTAGTCCCGGTCACCGGGCGGGCCGTTGTCACGGCCGCCGGCCTCGAGCGCCGCCGCGTGGAACCTCTCGACGGCCGCGCTGTCCTGTGCCTGGAAGGCGAGGTGCAAGCCGGCGGTCGGCTCGCCGTCCGCGCTCACGAAGAGCTCGTCCGCCGCGAACCAGCCGTCTCCCTCCGCCGTGATCCCGAGGCCGAGCGGTTCAAGCGCGCCGGCGTAGAAGCGCTTGCTCGCGTCGACGTCCCGCACCCGCAGGTGCACGTGGTCGATGAGCCTGCCCGCATGTGACTCAGGCATGCGGGCAGACTACCGCCCGGTGCCCGTCGGGAAACTCCTCGTTGCGAACAGGGGCGAGATCGCGCTGCGCGTCTTTCGAACCTGTCACGAGCTCGGCATCGCGACGGTCGCCGTGGTCGCGCCCGACGACACGGAGTCGCTCCACGCGCGCTCCGCCGACGAGACCGTTCAGATCACGTCATACCTGCACTCCGAGGAGCACATTCGAGCGGCGAACGAGAGCGGCGCCGACGCTATCCATCCCGGCTACGGCTTTCTCGCCGAGAACGCGGACTTCGCCGCAGCGGTCGACGCGGCCGGGCTCACGTGGGTCGGCCCGCCGTCGGAGTCGCTCCGGCTCGGCGGTGACAAGCTCGCCGCGAAGCGGATCGCACGCAACGCCGGGGTGCCCGTCCTCCCCGATGGCACGCCCGAGGAAATCGGGTTCCCGCTGCTCGTCAAGGCGGCTGCGGGTGGTGGTGGCCGGGGCATGCGCATCGTGCGCTCCGCGGAGGAGCTGGACGAGGCGCTCGCTGCAGCGGCACGCGAGGCGGAAGGCGCGTTCGGCGACGGCACGCTCTACTGCGAGCGGTACCTCGAGCGTCCGCGCCACGTCGAGGTGCAGCTCCTCGCCGACGCGCACGGGACGGTCGTCGCGGTCGGCGAGCGCGACTGCTCCGTCCAGCGGCGGCACCAGAAGGTGCTCGAGGAGGCGCCGGCACCCGGCCTCTCCCCCGCGCTTCGGACTGCACTGCACGGCGCGGCCGTCACGTTCGGAGAGGCGGTCGGCTACCGCAGCGCCGGGACCGTCGAGTTCGTCCTCGACGGCGACGCGTTCTTCTTCCTCGAGCTGAACGGCCGCATCCAGGTCGAGCACCCCGTCAC
>DASUTR010000759.1:0-9726 GCA_036374535.1 Polyangiaceae bacterium | reverse complement strand
TTTCTCTCGCGCGAGCTCCGCGGAAGAATCGACCTCACGCTCGCCCGCGGCGCGATCGTTCACGATGCGCTAGGAAGCTCCCCATGACCGGACGCCCCGCCCACCTTGCTCTCGCCGACGGGACGGTCTTCCCCGGACGCGCCTTCGGCGCCGACGCCAGCGTCACCGGAGAAGTCGTCTTCACCACCGGCATGACGGGCTACCAAGAGGTGCTCACCGATCCGTCCTACTGCGGGCAGATCGTCACGATGACGGCGCCGCACATCGGCAACACCGGCATCAACTCGGAGGATCCCGAGAGCGTCGACTCGCGCCCCCAGGTCGCGGGATTCGTCGTACGCGACAAGAGCGTCGCCGTCTCGAACTTCCGCTCCGAAGAATCGCTCGACCAGTACCTTACGCGTCACGGCATCGCCGCGATCACGGACATCGACACGCGCAAGCTCACGCGCCACCTGCGTGATCGCGGCTCGCAGAACGGCGCCATCGGCACCGAGTCGCCCGACGTGCTCGTCGAGCGCGCCCGCTCGGCCCCGAGCATGGAGGGACTCGATCTGGTCGAACGCGTCTCGCCGAAGTCCGCGTACGAGTTTTCCGAGACACGCGGGGTTTGGAACGCGTCGTTCGGTGATTCCACCCGCCCCCCCGCCGATTCGCCGCACGTCGTCGCGATCGACTTCGGCGCCAAGCGCTATATTTTGCGCTGCCTCGTCGACGCGGGTTGCCGCGTGACGGTCGTTCCTGCGAAAACGAGCTCGGCCGAGGTCCTCGCGAGGAACCCCGACGGCATCTTTCTCTCGAACGGACCCGGGGATCCGGCGGCCGTCACGTACGCGCAGACGACGATCCGCGAGCTCCTCGGCAAAAAGCCAATCTTCGGGATTTGCCTCGGACACCAGCTGCTCGCGCTCGCGCTCGGCGCGAAGACTTACAAGCTCAAGTTCGGCCACCGGGGGCTCAACCAGCCGGTGCAGGACCTGGCGACCGGCCGTGTCGAGGTCACGACGCAGAATCACGGCTTCGTCGTCGACGTGAACTCGATCGCCAACGTCGCCAAGACCACGCACCTTCACCTGAACGACGGCACGAGCGAGGGCCTCGAAGCCCCCGAAGCGCGCGCCTTCAGCGTGCAGTACCACCCCGAAGCCGCCGCCGGGCCACACGACGCGCTCTACCTCTTCGACCGCTTCGTGCAGTCGATGGCCAAGGGCTAGACGTCGGGGGCGGCCACGTGCCGCGGCGCGGATTGAGCTCGTTTTTCCGCGATCCGCGTAGCGCTCGCCAAGCGTGCTAGAAGCTCCGGCCCCCCTTGTCCGACTCCACCATTCACTTCGTCTCGCTGGGTTGCCCGAAGAATCGGGTCGACAGCGAGGTGATGCTCGGAGTCGCCGAGCGCGCAGGTTACCGGCACGTGGACGATGCGGCGGACGCGACCGTCATCGTCGTGAATACTTGTGGGTTCATCGACGCGGCCAAACAGGAGTCGATTCAGACGATCCTCGAGCTCGCCGAGCTCAAGCAGTCGGGCGCGTGCGAGAAGCTCGTCGTCGCGGGTTGCTTGAGCCAGCGCCACCCCGACGAGCTCGCGCGCGAGCTGCCCGAGGTCGACCATCTGCTCGGTTCGAGCGACATGCTGAAGCTCGAGCGCGTGCTGCGCGGCGGCGCGGAGCGCCTGCTCGTCGGCAACCCGGCCGACTGGGTGGTCGGAGCCACGGATCCGCGCCGGGTGTCGACACGCGGGCGCAGCGCTTACGTGAAGATCGCCGAGGGCTGCAACCGCACCTGCTCGTTCTGCGTGATCCCGGAGCTTCGCGGCAAGCAGCGCTCGCGAACCGAGGACGACGTCGTGCGCGAGGTCGAAGCGCTCGTCGCCGCGGGCGTCGTCGAGGTGAATCTCGTATCGCAAGATACGGTCGCCTTCGGGCGCGATCGTCAGGACGGCGCGACCCTCGCCCGCCTGGTTCGGCGCGTCGCCGACGTGAGCGGCGTCCACTGGGTACGGCTCTTCTACCTCTACCCCGAAAAGCTCGACGACGAGCTCATCGAGCTCATCGGCGCGCATCCGCACGTCGTGCCGTACGTCGACATGCCACTCCAGCACGCCGCCGACGGCATGTTGCGCCGCATGCGCCGCGGACACGGCGGGCGTCGCCTCTACGACCTCGTCGAGCGGCTGCGAAAGCGCATCGCGGATCTCACGTTTCGTACGGCGTTCATCGTCGGCCACCCCGGCGAAACGGACGCGGAGTTCGAGGAGCTCCTGACGTTCGTCAGGTTCGCAGAGTTCGATCGCGTCGGCGTGTTCCGCTATTCCGACGAAACGAGCGCGCGTTCGTTCGCTTTCGAGGGCAAGGTAGCGCGGGGCGTCGCGGCGCGGCGCGCGCGCCGGCTCATGAGCGTGCAGCGGCGCATCAGCAAGCAGAAGCACAAGGCGCTCGTCGGTCGCGAGCTCGACGTGCTCGTCGAAGGCGTGAGTGACGAAAGCGACCTCGCGATGGTCGGGCGCCACGCGGGTCAGGCGCCCGAGATCGACGGCGTGACCTACCTGTCGGGGGGTCCCGTGCTTCCCGGAGAAATGGTGCGCGCGCGCGTGTCGCGAGCGACCGACTACGACCTCGTCGCCGACGTGCTCGAAGACACCCCGCGCATCCTCGAGGCATCGGCGCCGGCACGCGCCGATTCGCTTTCGTACCACGCGAGCGACGGGCGGCGCGTGCTCCGCACCCTACCCGCGCATCGCTGACGTTCTCGGCCTCAGGGACCGCCGCCCGCGCCGGTGTCGGCCGACGGGAGCAGGAACAGCGTGCGGGGGCTCGGATCCTTACCGACGACGTACCAGAGCGCCATTTGATCGCCCTCCTGGCCCTCGACGATGAAGTCGTAACGCCCGTCCCCGCCGGTGAGCTGACCCGTGAGCTTCTCGGTGCGGCGGTTGAGGGCTACCACGTCGGCATTCGCTTCGACCCGTCCAACGAGCCGGTACTGATCCGTGGCGCCCGCTACGGCGCTCACTTCCGGCTCCGCCGGCGGCGGAAGCGGAAGCGTCGGCGAATAACAAGCGACCGCCAAAAGCGCTCCTGCGAGCAGGGATCGGCGCCGAAGGCGAAAGCCCATGAGCCAGGAACCTAGCATGCGCCGTGCCCCGGCATTTTCCTGGCTAAATGACGTGAAGACAGGCAGAAACGACAATCGAGTTGTCTGATCATGCCAACTAAGTTGTCTTACCACGAAAAATGGCCATGATCCCGTGCAGATGATATCCGGCCAGTAGGCCCAATGGACAGCCGCGCGCGCGAACCCGCTCCCTCGCCCGCGCGCTTTTCGATTTTGGCGGTCCGCCCCGGTTGGCACGGCTGGGCGCACTTTCGTCGCGCGCTCTTCGAAGCGGCGCGACCGCTCCCTCTGCTCGCCCTCGTCTGCTACTGGCTCCACGAGTACGACACGGCGCCGGAAGCAGCTCGTCGCGAGCGCGACCCAGCGCGCTCCCTCGCCATCGCGCTCGCCGCTCAGGGCCTCGCCGTCGACCCGGCCGACGTGCGCTTGCTCCCCGACGCCACACCGGCGGTCGCGGCGACTCGTCACGAGCGCGCCCTCGTGCGCGCACGGCACGGCTCGGAGCCTTCGGATATCTACCTCGTGCGCGCCCGGCGCGCTCCCGACGGGAACCTGCTCGAGATCTCGGCGACCTACAACCTGAGCGACACGTCTGCGGCCGAGGAGAAGAACCTCGTCGCGAGCGGCGAACGCGCCGCGTGGGCGATCACGCAGGGCGACAAGTTTCTCGCCGTGCAACTCGCCGACGTCCGTGGCGAGCCTCGGCCGGCGGGCGCGGAATGGACGCGCCTGGCTCGCCTGCAGAACGCACTCACGAACCTACAAGAGACCGGACAGCTCGCCGGCGTCGGTCGCCGGTCGTTCAGGCTCGATCCGCCGCGCGACCGCGTAGTGCTCGCGCTCACGCGCGACGGACTCCTGGTCGACAGCGACGCGCACCGGGTGCGCATCAGCGAGAGTGTCGTCGTTCGTGGCGCGAGCGAGGGCGAGCGCTACGTGAAAGAGCAAACGCCCAAGAAGGCTCGCCCTGGAAATCTCGTCACGTGGGCCGTCGATCGGATGCGCACCGTCCCGTGGTTCGGCGACAAGAAGATGCAGCTCTTGAAGGCGCTTGCCTTCGAAGCGAGCGATCAGCTCGACCACATCGTGAGCACCGTGAAGAGCACGGACGCGACCGAAGCGGTCGCCGAGGAGCTCGGCTCGCTCTACGCCGCGCCGACCGCACAGAGCACGGATCCGGAAACGGGTTGGCCGCCGAGCCCCATGAAGCCGATGATCGAGCCGCCGCTCAAGGGCGAGGGCAAGTGGACGAGCCTCGACAAGGATCCGTTCGTCGGCAAGAACCCGGGCGCTCCGTCGCCGTTCGTGTTCTCGTTCATCCGCACGGATCGCAAGCGCATCTACACGCAGATCTTCGTGACGCTCTGGGATCCGCGCCAGGTCGAGCTGCACCCCGTGAGCGGTACCGTCGAGCCGCGCAGCGCCACGGGTGAAACCGGAACCGGCGAGGTGCCGCGAAAGCCGGAAGTGATGGGACGGCTCGTCGGCGCGTTCAACGGCGGCTTTCAGGCGATCCACGGCGAGTTCGGCATGATGGCGGACCGGGTGGTGTACCTACCGCCGAAGCCGTACGCCGCGACCGTGGCCGCGCTCGCCGACGGTTCGACGGGTTTCGGAACCTGGCCCGAGTCGAGCGCGATCCCGAAGGAAGTCGTCGGGTTTCGCCAGAACATGACGCCGCTCGTCGTCGACGAAGTGCCGAATCCGTACAAACGGCACTGGTGGGGCGGTGTTCCACCCGGTTGGACGCAAGAGAGCCGCACGGTTCGCAGCGCGCTCTGCATGACGCGGGAAGGCTTCGTCGGCTACTTCTACGGTGCCGCGATCGACCCGGAAGTTCTCGCGCTCGCGATGCAGCGCGCGCGCTGCGTGCACGGACTGCACCTCGACATGAACGCCGGACACACCGGCCTCGAATTTTATCGAACCGCTCCGCGCGGCAAGTTGCCGCTGCCGTCGCGGCCGCTCGAGGATCTCTGGGAGGCGCGCGGACCGATCGTGGGTCTGGACGGCTGGGAGTTCATGAGCCGGCGCATGATCCGGTTGATGGCGCTCATGAACTTCCCGCGGTACGTCGGCACCGAGCAGCGCGACTTTTTCTACCTGACGCTGCGTCACGTTTTGCCGGGTGAGCCGGTACCGCCCGCGATCACGCCCGCCGAGCCCGGCGAAGGCGCCTGGCGCACCCACGGGCTCGAGCAACACGGCTGGCCCGCGGCGATCGCGACGACCAATCTCCGTCCCGAGCCGACGCGTCCCGGAACGCGCGTCGGCCTGGTCAAGCTCGATCCCCGGCTGGTGCGCGCGCCGCGCGCGGGCGAAGCCGGGGCGAAGCGCATCGTGGAGTTTCGCACTCCGGCGCTCGCCAAGGACATGGCGACGGCGCTCTTTCACGGCGAAGGCTCCGGCTTTTCGATCGGACACGAGCCGCCCGACGCCCAGGCGACGCGCATCAGCGCCGGGTACGTGGCAAGCGAGCGCGCGGCGCTCGGGGCGACCGCCGCGGTCGGCGTCGATCGCGCCGGCATGCTTCTTTATGCGCGCGTCACCGAAGGCTCGAAGCCGGGCAGCGACGGCGCGCTTCTCCGCGCGCTGCTCGAAACGCTCGGCTGCGAACAGATGCTCTTTTTCCCGCATCCGCTCGGCGCCGAGCTCGCCGTCGAAGGCGCGGAGGCGCCGGTCGGCACGCCCGGCTCGGGCATCGTTCTCGTTCGCCGCGAGGGCCCCGGCGCACGCCGGATCTTCCCCGACACCCCCATCGTCGGCCCCCGCAAATGGGCACCACTTCAGCAGCACAAAGTGAAAGTCGAATGAGTCGTGAGACCGCATGCGCTCGTCGTGCGTCACAAAAACGAACGAAACCCCGAAGGCTCTCACGGAAATGACGCGCACGGACGAAGATTGGACCCGCGGTAGAACTTCCGGCTTCCCCGGAGCGAGTGCGCTGAATCGCTCGAAAAAGCTGGGATCGCTCGGGGCTTCTGACGGCATAATGTCTCGCCAAGGGGTCCCAGTCACGCTATGAGTTCACCTGCTTCGATGAGCGACAAGGGTTCCGACCTGGACGTGTTCGACGGCCTGGCGGCGAAAAAATCATCGAGAGGCGCGTCAGCGCCCCCGCCTCCACCGTCGAACTCCGCGGTAGCAAAAAAGACTCTGCTTGGCCTGCCGGTTCCGCCGGGACCGCCGCCGTTGCCTCCTTCGCGGACGTCGAATCCGCCGCCGCCGCCTCCACTACCCGGCGGTCGCCCGCCGTCGGTAGTCGGCGCGCCACCGCCGCCGCCCCTCCCGTCACGCGTGTCCGCGGCGCCGCCGCCTCCGCCCAACCCGACGAGACCGGGCGGGGTCGTGCCCACGCCGCCGCCCTTTCCGTCGAGGACGTCGTCCGGCCCGCCACCGCCGCCTCCAGGCATGTCGCGCGTGCCCTCACCACCGCCGCCGCCTCCGTCCCCGGGGCGCGCTGCGCTCGACGAAGTGCCGACGCCCTTCGCCGCGAAGACCGCCTCGAAGCCCCCCCCGCCGCCGCCCGTTCCGGGCGCAAAATCCGGCGCCGTCGACATCGACTGGGACGACGAAGACGAAGCCACCACGGTATTCGACAAGATTCAGGACGATCCGGCCCGCTCGCTCTTGCGGAGCGCGCCACCGCCCGCCGCCGGCTCTCCTGCAGTGCGTCCTTCGGGTCCCCCCGTCGGGTCGCGCATGCCGCCGCCGCCGCCGGTGCCGTCGAAGCCCCCGCCGCCCCCCCCCGCTCCGCCGAAGTCCCTCGCTCCCCCGGCGGTCTCGCGCGCGCCGCTCCCGATGCCGTCGATGCCGTCGCACGCGAGCTCGATGCCGTCCATGGCGGAGCCGTACCCTGCTCATCAGGGCGGCAGCCGCGGTCTCTGGATGGTGCTCGCCGCGGTCGTCATTCTCGGCGTCGGCGCGGCCGGCTACTTCATCATGAAGGGCAAGCCCGGCTCGCTCGCGATCGCGGTTGCGGGACCCGGCAATCGCCCCGTCGATGGCGTCGAGATCTTCGTCGACGGCAAACAAGCGCCCGGCTGTAGCGGCGCGACCTGTCGCGTCGAAAATCTCAAGCCCGGAGCGCACACGGTGCGCGCAACGGCGGCGGGCTACGGCTCGACGGCGGACACGATCGTCAAGATCTCGCCAGGCGAAGAACAGGTGCAAAACCTCGTCCTCGGAGCCGCCATGGGCGGGACGGGCATCAAAGTCACGGCCGAAGGCCGCGGACTGAAGCTCTTCATCGATGACAAGGAGATCGGGCCGCTGCCGCAAGAGCACGCCAACGTGAGCCCGGGCGAGCACAAGATCCGCATCGAAGGCGATCGCTACGAAACCTTCGAGAAGACGGTCACGGTCGAAGCGAACAACGTCACGACCGTCGATCCCGAGCTCAAGGTGAAGAAGGGCCTCGTCACGATCAAGCTCGGGGAGAACGCGTCGGGCGCTGCGGTGACCCTCGTGAGCGGCGACGAGCGCCGGCCGATTCCGCCCGAGCGCTTCAAAGACGGCGCGCTTGCGGTCGATCTGGAAGCGAGCAAGCCGTACAGCATCGTGGCCGAGAGGAAGGGCTTCGCCCCGTACGAGAAGCGCATCGACTTCGAAGACGGGCAAGCCGAAAAGACGTTCATCGTGAACCTCATGCTCCCGACGGCGTCCCGCAGCGAACCCGCTCCCGAGCCGCGCAGCGGCGGAGGCCGCGCGCCGGCACCGAGTCCCGCGCCGAAGCCGGCTCCCGTCGCCGCCACTCCCGCTCCCGCGGCAGCGTCGGGCAACGCGACGCTCACGTTCGTCTCGGATCCCCCGTCGAACGTCGTGCTCGATGGAAAGCCGCTCGGCAAGACACCGAAGACAGCGTCGGTTCCCGCCGGCAACCACACCGTGCTCTTCATTCACGCGGAGTTCGGCCGCAAAGCGAAGAGCATCCCGGTCGCGGGTGGAAAGAACGCGACCGTCAAGGTCAAGTTCCCGTAACGAACCGTCCTAGCGGTTGGTTCGGTCGTTGCGGGCGCGCCACGCCGCCCACGTCGTCGAGCACTGGAGCTCGCCGGAGCCGCCGGCACAGCGCGCCGGGTCGAAACCGGGACCGACGACGAGCGCCTTCGTCAGCGTCACGAACGGCAGATCGGCGCGCCACGCGGCACGGATTTCGTCGCCGCGAATCTGCGTCTCTTCGCTCTTCAGCAGCTTTCTCGCGTGCTCGATCTGACGGCGCGCAAGATCCTGAATTTCCTCGTCGTCCGTCCACGCGAGCACGCGCTCGGCGAAGTCGGCGGCGGCCTGGAGCTGCCCCGCCTGCTCGAACAGGCGCGCCGCCGCGATGCATTGGAACGGTATGTTTTCGTTGGAACCCACGAGCTCACAAGCGCGCGCAAGCCGCTTCCCGCCCGCGAGGCGCCAGGCTTTTTGCTCGTCGGGGTTTTCGAGCCACGGCGCGGCGACGTACGCGATGAACTGCCCGCCGCTCAGCCAGAGCTCGGTGTCGTACGGCCGCGCGTCCATGCCCCGCTCGAGCAGCGCGCGGGCGCGCACGTAGTCTTCCCGCCGGGGTTTGACCGGTTGCGTCGCGATCAGCGTGTCGCCGAAGTAATACGGATCGCGAAACTTCGGGTCGAGCGTGACGATCGTGTCGAGATACTCGGCCGCGAATTCGAGCCGGCGCTTTTCCTGGAAATGGAGCCCGTGCCAGACGAGCACGTGCGCGAAGAGGTAGTCGGCGAGCGCAGAGCGGTAGCCGAGGCTCGCCACCACGACCTGCTCCGGCTTCGGCAGCGCATACACGTCCGACCGCTCCCTCACCTTGCCGAACGTTTGGGCAAGCGGCGGCCGCAGGACTCCGATCACGACGGCGCCGAGCGCGGCGACGCCGTAAGCGATCACTCGCGAGCTCGCGCTCTTACTCCACTTCACGGTGCATCGACAGGGGGCCCACGGCGGGCGCGCCGTCCTTCGAGTGGTCGCCGGTGATGACGAAGGTGCTCGTGCTGCCGTCGCCGTCGAGATCGCCCTTCGCCGTCGCGACGAAGCTCGAGCGCTCGGGACCGTTCTTGCTCTCGAAAGCGTAGCTGTACGCGTGCGGCACCTCGAGCCGGAAGCCGAGCAACCGCCAGGTCGCGTGATCCCAGGTACCGGGTGGATCGTCGGCGAGCTCCCCGCGCGGAACCGCGCTCGGAGTGAGCGGCGCGGAGGCGGGATACGCCGTCTCGATGGGCTCGCCGGCGGCTCGAGCCGTGGCGCGCGACGCGAGCTCCGTGAGCCGCTCCATCGGCTCGCTCAGCCGCGACGCGCGCAGGTTCTTCACGAACGCGGGCGCGGCCGAGAGCAGAACACAGCCGGCAAGCGAGACGCCGAGCGCGACCTCGACCGGAGACAGCTGCCGTGCGGGCATGGAGCGAAAAAACGCTAGCACAAGCGGCTCGGCGCCCGCTCCCGATGTGGCCGCACGAAACGACGCGACCCCGGGGAGCACGGTGCTCCCGCGGGGCCGTTGGTCGCTCCCATTATCCGAAGATCGCTGGGACTCAGTCCTCCGGATCCGCCGGCTCGACCACCGTCGGAGCAAGACGCATCTGACCACCGAGTATGCCACCGCTGAGCGTCCACACG
>DASUTR010000758.1:0-2381 GCA_036374535.1 Polyangiaceae bacterium | reverse complement strand
CCGTGTCCTCGTCGTCTCCCTCGTCCGCCTCCGCCGAATGCATGGCGCACTCGTCGTAGGCGGCCTGGAAGTGCTCCGCGGCCTCGTCGAAATTGCCGGCCTTCATGGCCTCGCTCATCGACTGGAGAGAGCGCGCCTTCGCAGACGACGCGCCTCCAGTCTTTTCCTTCGAGCCCTTCTCGGGCTTGCCGCCGCCGGCAACGATCGCGAGAATCCCGCCGTCCTTACCTTCAGCCATCAGCCCGCTCCGCTGTCCTCGAACAGGACCCAAAAGCTCACGCTTGAGTCCGCATTCGCGGTGATGTCCGTGCCGGTCGCGCCCGCGAGCACCCGCAGGGTGAAGCTCACGTTCGTGCCGGTGCCGACGTTGGAGAACGCGCCGAACTGCGGTTGCAGGTCAGCGGCCGTGGTGTGCTGGACGGCAGCATCGAAGGCGACGACCTTCACGTACGTGTCATCCAGCGTGACCGTGAACACGCCAGCCGAAGCGGTGCGCGTGACGTTGGCGATGCCCTTGCCGACGAGCGTACCCGCCGACACGGTCATTGCCGTGGTTGAGGTGCCGTTCGGGAAGAAGCGCCCACACACCAGCTTGGGCCGGAGCGCGAGCGCCTCTACCGGATGGGTGATGCCTTCAGCCATGGCTCACCCCAGCTTGCGGAAGCGCATGTAGTAGTCGCTCGTGGGAACGACCACGCCCGCGGCCGCCTTCGCGATGTTGAACCAGACGGCGCCACCCGCGACGAGCGTGAGATTCGCCACCGTCAGGGTCGCCGCTTCGCGGATCCCGACGGCCCAGTTTCCCGTGCCGGTCGTGGTCGTGGTCCAAGTCGCCGCCACCGCGGGGGTACCCGCCGCGCCGTCGTCGAACTTCAGCGTGATGGTCGCGTAGTTCGTGTCGTGCGCGGTGAGCGTTCCGCCGACCGCGACAGCGAACGCGGACACCAGCTTGATGCTGAAGTCGAACGGATTGATGAACCCGATCTGCGTGTCCGACGTGGTGGTCGTCGCCATGCCGTCCGCGGAGGTCTTCCGATACGGAACGGCGATGAAGTCGACCAGGTTGTCGACGATCTGCTCGCCGGACGTGTTCGAGTAGCTCGAGGAGCCGTGGCCTTCGCCGAGCGACCCGCCGAGAGCCCTGATGAAAGTGAGGTTGCTCATGGTCTTCTCCTCACGCCCAAGTGATGGCGACCCACTCGCCGGCGTGTTCGTTGACGATGTTTCCGTACGCAGCGAGGCGGCCCTCGCGCGCGTCGGCGCCTTCACGGAAGCGGAAGAGCTTCCCGTTTTCGTCCGCCACCATCTCGGGGCAGTCGCCCGCGGTGCGGAGCTCGACCTGGCCCGCGTCGCCGGCCCAGCTGTACCCCTGAGGCACCCACGGCTCGCTGATGAGCTCGCAGGGCCCGGAGTCGAGGTCGATGATCAGCTTGCCGCCGATCTTCGCCGTGTTGCCGTCGTACCGGACCTGCGTCTGCACTTCCTTGCGCAGTACGCGGATGTCGCGCGGGTTGACGAAGAGGTGCGGGAGCTTGACCCCGTTGATCTTCGCCTCGGCGCCCGCGTCGTAGAGCGTCTCGATCATCTGCCGGCCGGAGCCGGAGACGCGCATGCCGCTCGTTCGAAGGATGTCCTTCGTGGTGCGGTCATGGCCCATCCAGGACACGCCCGGAGACGGGTCGCTCGTCGGAACCCAGCCGCGCTGTCCCGCCCAGCCGAGCCCGTAGGTGCCGGCGAGGAAGACGTAAGAGCTGGTAGTGATGCCGGCGACGGTGTTCAGCGCTGCGCTCATGGTGAGCGCGCCCGTCGTGCGGTTGATGGCCGTGATGGTCAGCCGGTCCGGAGCGCCGAGCACGCCAGCCGCCGGAGTGACGGAGCCGTCGTCGGTCGAGAACTCGACCGTTTGCTTCGGGTTCAGGCCGAGCACGTCGCTCGTCACCCGTAGCTGCAAAGTGGTGCTCGAGAGCGTGGTCGTGGTGGCCAGCTGCCCCATGGCGCCGCCGCCCATCGACCAGAACTCACGCGAAAGCTTCTCGGAGAACGACTCGAGGCCGCTCTTCGTGACTTGCTTCAGCGCGTCATCGAATGCGCCGGTAGTTCCCGCCGCCTTGGCGCGAGCGATGAGCTCATTCTCCACACCCATGATGGTGTAGAGGCGCCGGAACGGGACCGTGAACTTGACGATCTCCGCCTCGGCCTGAGAGGCCAGGGCTTCGACGAATTCGTTCGACGTGCCCGCCGTCGGGGTGATTCGGATGCTGAACGAGTAGTCCTCGCCTCCGAACTTCGTGTTTTTCTTGCAACGAGTGGCAAGCTCGGACTTGCCATAGACCATCTCGTCGAGTTTCGTGCCGTAGGTCTTTTTGAGTAGGTTTGCCTGG
>DASUTR010000757.1:0-5744 GCA_036374535.1 Polyangiaceae bacterium | reverse complement strand
CCGACATGAGCGTCTTGAAGGAAGAGCTCGGAGCCGGTGTCGTCGCCATTCATCGCGCGCGGCTCCAAGAAGTGTTCGCGAAGGCCCTCGAGCGTACGGCCGTGGTGCTCGGCAAACGTTGCGTCGGATTCGACGACGACGCTTCGGGGGTGACGCTGCACTTCGAGGACGGTTCGAGCGAGCGCGCGGCGCTGCTCGTTGGCGCCGACGGCCTCCATTCCGCGGTGCGGCGCGTCCTGCTCGGCGAGACGCCGCTGCGTTACGCCGGTTACACGAGCTGGCGCGGCATCGCGTCCCCGACGCCGGGAGTCGAAGCGGGCCGCGTCGCCGAGATGTGGGGGCGCGGGCTCCGCTTCGGATATGCTGCCGTGAGCGCGAGCGAGATCTATTGGTTCGCGGTCGCCAATGCGCCGGAAGGCGCACGCGACGACGACGCCCACGCCTTCGTGACGGCACGTTTCGCCGAGTTCGCCGCGCCGGCTCCGGCACTCGTCGCCGCCACGGCGAAGGAGCGCGTCTTCCGCACGGACATTCACGACCGCCCGCCGGTCGCGTCGTGGTCACGCGGGCGCGTGACGCTGCTCGGCGACGCCGCGCACCCGACGACACCGAACCTCGGACAGGGTGGCTGCATGGCGATCGAGGACGCCGTCACGCTCGCACACTGTCTCGCCGTCGAGTCCGCGCACGAGCAGGCGTTCGCCGCCTACGAAGCGAAGCGCCTCGCGCACACCTCGCGCATCGTCGAGGCGTCGTACAAGTTCGGCCAAATCGCGCAGCTCGACGGCGCAGTGAGCACGGCGATTCGGAACTTCGTGATGCGGCTCACGCCGCCCGGCGTCGTCAGGAAACAGCTGCTGAGGAACGCTCGATTCAGTCTCGACTGAGCCTCATCGCGACGCCGAACGTCTCCATGCGCTCGACGCGCCCGCTGCAGTGCGCCCGCTCAGTAGGGCATGCCCGGAATGTTCAGGTCGATGTAGTAGAGCCCCGCGCCGTTCGCGCCGCTGCCGCGCGTCGTGATGTAGAGGCGGCGGTGATCGGCGCCGCCGAAAGCGACGTTCGTCGGATTGGCCTCGTTCGGGATGCCCATGGAGATGGTGCCGACCATCGTTCCCGTTCCGGTAACGACGACGACGCGGTGTTGGTTGCCGTCGGTGAGGTAGAGATTGCCCGCGCAGTCCATCACCATGCCGTCGGAGCCGGGGACCCCGTTCATCATCATGGACGAGCCGGTGCTGCCGTCGGCCATCACTTGGTAACGATAGAGGTTGCTCGATGTCGCGACGTAGAGTGTGTTCTGGTCGAGTGAGAGCGTGACGCCGTTCGGATTGGAAAGGCCGGCCTCGACGACGGTCACCGCGCCCATCGGATTGACGCGGTAAACGCGAGTCTGGTTCTGAGGCCGCGAGCTCGGTGCCTGGAAGTCCGGATCGCTGAAGTAGATGTTGCCGTCGCGGCGGATGGCGAGATCGTTCGGGGAGTTGAAGCGCGCGTTCATGTACTGGCTTGCGACCGGCGTGAACGTCTTCGTGCCGAGGTTCAGCGTCTCGATCGCGCCCGACGTGTGGCGTGCGCCGACGATGTTGCCCATGGCGTTCACGGCGAGGCCGTTCGTCCCCGCCATCAAGAGGAACTCTTCGGCGGTCGTTCCGGTTACTTTCAGGATCCGCGCGGGCGGCGGGGCCTGCACACCCTCTTGGATGTGCGACACGTACAGCGCGCCGTCGATCCAGACGGGTCCTTCGACGTTGCTGCT
The DNA here is from genome assembly GCA_036374535.1 of Polyangiaceae bacterium. Lineage (GTDB taxonomy): Bacteria > Myxococcota_A > Polyangia > Polyangiales > Polyangiaceae > PMG-095. The sequence continues at coordinate 3,985 of DASUTR010000757.1, read as the reverse complement.
CGAGCTCGACCCGAACATGCTCGGTACCCCGGCGACGCGCGTCACCATGGGGTTCGCGGGAAGTGGCATGCCCGTGATGCCCGAGGGACACGTATAGAGGCCGCCGCTGCCGCTCCCTCCGCCCCCCGCGCCGCCGCTTCCGCCCGGCGCGCCGCCGGAACCCGCCGAGCCGCCGTTGCCTGCGCTTCCGCCGGTGCTCGCTCCGGCGGAGCCGCCCGTCGGCGCGCCCGCGCTTCCGCCGGTGCTCGCTCCGGCGCTTCCGCCCGTTGCGGTCCCGCCGGTGCTGGCTCCGGAGGAGCCGCCCGTCGGCGCGCCCGCGCTTCCGCCGGTGACGCCCGCGCCGCCCGTCGGGTTCGTTCCGCCCGTCGGGTTCGCGCCGCCCGTCGTGCCGGCGCTGCCTCCGCTGCCTCCGGTACCGGTTCCAGACGTTCCGCCGCCGGTATCGCCGCCGTCGTCGGGCGTTCCGTTGTCGGTGCACGCCGCGGCGGCGAGGAGGCCGAGGAAGAGCGAGGGCAAGACAGCTTTCATAGGCATTCCTTCAAGCTTACTCCGAGGAACGGCCGCGTCGAACGCCGACCGAACGGGTAGCGCCGAGCCGCCCCGGAAGGTGCCAGGAAGGTTTGCGTAAGCGAAGCACAAACGCGCCATTAGGTGGCATGGGGGCCGCTGTGCCATACTCTCGCCTCCATGGCGCCGGTGCCGGTAGCGGTCGGGGAGGTGATCGCCGGCAAGTACCGTGTCGAGCGAGTGATCGGCTCGGGCGGTATGGGCATGGTCGTCGCCGCCTGGCACGTGCAGCTCGATCAGCTCGTCGCGGTGAAGCTCCTTCACTCGGAGACGGCGGGCACGGGTGACGCGACCGAGCGCTTCCGCCGCGAAGCCCGCGCCGCGGCTCGGATTCGGTGTGAGCACGTCGCCCGAGTGATCGACGTCGGTATCTGGACGGGCGGCATCCCGTACATCGTGATGGAGTACCTCGACGGCAACGACGTTGCCGCCGAGCTCGCGGCGCGCGGACCGCTTCCGGTCGAGGAAGCCGTCGACTACGTCATGCAGGCGATCGAGGCGCTCGCCGAAGCGCACGCTGTCGGCATCGTTCATCGCGATCTCAAACCCGGCAATCTGTTTCTCGCGCAGAGAGCCGACGGCTCGCGTCTCATCAAGGTTCTCGATTTCGGCATCTCCAAACACGCGAGCGCGGCGGGCGAAGCCGCGCTCACGCGCACGTCGTCGCTCATCGGGTCGCCGCTCTACATGTCGCCGGAGCAGATGCGCTCGGCCCGCACGGTCGACGCCCGCGCCGATATTTGGTCGCTCGGGGCCATTTTGTTCGAGCTTTTGACGGGGCAAACGCCGTTCGGCGGCGAGACCGTGATCGAGGCGTGCACCGCCATTCTGAACGACGAGCTGCCGAGCCTCGTGGCGCTGCGGCCCGACGTTCCCCCGCAGCTCGAGTCCATCATTCGGCGTTGTCTCGAGAAAGATCGCGCGAACCGCTATCCGAGCGTCGGCGATCTCGCGACGGAGCTCGCCACGATTTCGCCCGCGTCGCGCGTGCACGCCGAACGCGCGCTGCGCGTGCTCGGCACCGGCGGCTCGCGCCACAGCGCCCCCGGTCCCATGTCCGGCGGGTTCGCCACGCCGGGCGGCTCGAATCCCATGATCACGCCAAGCGGCTTCACGCCGAGCGGCTCGAATCCCATGATCACGCCGAGCGGTCTCACGCCCGGCAACTTCACGCCGAGCGGCTTCACGCCGGGCGGCTCGAACCCGATCGGAAGGCCCTCCGCGACGCCGGTGAACGGAGCGCTCGGAATGGGCTCGGGCTCGACACCGTCGCCCGTCGCCGGTGCGCCGCACACGTCCGCTTCGTGGGAGACGGGCACCTCGTCGAAGGCGCGTCGCTGGCCGCTCGTCGTCGTGATCGCTGCCGTCGTCGCCGTGATCGCTGCGGTCGGATATCGGGAGTTCGCTCCACGCTCGGCAAGCGGGCCCGCCGAGACATCCGTCGCGGTCCCTGCCGCGCCCCCGCCGGTCGTGGCGACGGAACCAGTTCCACCCGCGCCGGAACCGCTGGCTGCGCCGAGCACTTCGGGCTCGGGTCCCGTCGTTTCCGTCCTTCCGAGCACGTCGGCGACGACCGGAAGATCCCGGCCGGTCGCGCGACCCACGAAACCTGCGGCCGTCACGCCGATGCCGAGCAAGGCAGGCGGGGACAAGCCCTCCCGCCCGAACGGCGACGGCATCAGCGATTTCGGCGGCCGGCGCTGAACTTCTACCCAGGTCCTCCGTGTTCCGAGCGGAGGATTCGCGTAGTCCTTCCTCTCGGTCTGAGTTACACGTAGAGCCTCGATGCTTTTAACTCGACGTGCACTTCGATTGGCAACCGTGGGGGTCGCCGCCGCACTCGGCTCGTTCGTGGCCGAGCCCGCGCACGCGCAAGACGCTTCCGGCAAGGCCGCGGCCGAAGCGCTTTTCGAGAGCGGCGTTCAGCTGATGAAGGCGGGACGCTTCAGCGAAGCGTGCCCGAAGCTCGAGACGAGCCAGCGCGTGGATCCGGGGGTCGGCACGTTGCTGTATCTGGCCGAGTGTTACGAGAAGCTCGGACGTACGGCGAGCGCTTGGGCGACCTTCCGCGAAGCCGAGTCGGTGGCGCGCGCGCAGAACCAGCAGGATCGAGCGCGTACCGCGCAGTTCCGCGCCCAGAAGCTCGAGCCCGAGCTTTCGTACCTGACCGTCAATGTGCCCGCCGAGGCGCGCGTCGAAGGGCTCGTGATCCGGCGCGGCACCGTGAACGTGCTGCCCGATCTCTACGGCGTCGCGGCCCCCGTCGATCCGGGCACCATCGAGCTCGAAGCCGGTGCCGCCGGCTACCGCCGCTTTACGACGCAGGTGAAGGTCGGGCCGCGCGAGAGAGAGGTCGTGACCCTGCCGAAGCTCGAGGCGGATCCGACGGCCGAGGCGCCCCCGGTCGCGCCCGTTGCGGCAGGAGCCGTTTCGATGCCGCCGCAGAACGAGCCCGCGCCGAACCCGCCGCCCGACGCGCCGCCCGAGTCGAAGAAGAATCACACGCTCGCGTTCATCGTCGGCGGCGTGGGCCTCGTCGGCATCGGTGTCGGCTCGTATTTCGGGCTGCGCGCCATGGCGAAGAACAAGGATTCCGAAGCGTTCTGCAACGAAGAAAACGTCTGCGACGACCCGCAGGCGCTCGAGCTCACCGAAGACGCGAAGGACGCCGCGCTCATCTCGACCATCGGCTTCGCGGCGGGCGGTGCGGCGCTCGCTGCGGGCATCGTGCTCTTCGTGACCGCGCCGGGCGGCGACGAATCGAATGCGCTGCGCATCTCTCCGCGCATTGCGCGAAACAGCGGCGGGCTTACCGTCGGAGGGAGCTTCTGATGACCTCCCTTGCTCGTGGCCTCGGGGTTGCTGCTCTCCTTTCGAGCGCCCTCGCGGCGTTCGGCTGCCAATCGATCATCGGCATCGAGGACAAGACGCTCGTCCCGGGGTGCGACGAACAATGCGCGGCGTGCGAAGAATATTGCGATGTCGTGATGGCGAACTGCACGGGTGAGAACGCCGTGTACAAGACGGAAGTGGCGTGCCTCGGTTTGTGCAACGCCATCCCCCTCGGCGACATCGACGAACCGGGCAACGAGAACACCGTCGCGTGCCGTTTCGAAAACGCCGTTCGAGCCGGTGAGTCGGAGCCGACGCTCTACTGCAACGGCGCCGGGCCCGGTGGCGGCAACCTGTGCGGGAGCGACTGCGAGAGCTTCTGCTACCTGCTCGAGAACGTGTGTCCCGGCACGTACGATCTCAACAAACTCGAGTCTCCCGAGGAGTGCCTGGACAAGTGTCGCGCGCTGCGCGACGACGCGAATTTCGACGTGAACGGCTACTACGATACCGACACGGTCGAGTGCCGGATCATTCATCTCGCGAACGCCACGAACGATCCGAGCCACTGCGGGCACGGCGACTT
>DASUTR010000756.1:0-19328 GCA_036374535.1 Polyangiaceae bacterium | reverse complement strand
GTACCCCGCTCGCGAGCGCCGTCGCAGGAACGAAGCACACGAGCCAGAGTGCGACTAGCCGTTTCAATCTCGCGCCAGCCTACGCCGTACGAGTGCGGGCACGTCGCTCCTCGAGCCGTCTCCCAACCGGTCTCGTTCTGTCCGACTCAGTTCCGAAACACTCCGCGATGCATCGGTACCCGATACAGTCCGACGCCCCCCCTCGGTTGCCAGTGCCGGTGGCGCTCCCGGTGCTTTGCTGCACCACCCGCTACGCCACCGGCCCCTGGACTCGGTACACGAGCGCTCGAACCCCCGCCCTCCCCATGTCACCCCCGGCGCCGCACGGACCGCGTTCTCGTGCGAAACGTTCGGATGACCCCACATCATCCAGCCGGCAGGCTACCCCGGAGACCGCGGGATCGACGCGACCGAGCCATTCGAGGGCTTCGGCGAATCCGCTGGCCATGCAGGAGTAGTGCTGTCTCCCCCCTGTTTCCATCACGAAAAGCGACGGACCTCGTCGATTCCAACGCTTTCGACGGTGCTGGAACCGGTTACGGACCGTTTCGGCGGAGCTCCATCGCGTACACGAGGAAACGGGCCTCAGGGCCGTTTCGCCAGAGCCAGGCATCGAGGGGCGGCGAGAGCGTGGCGTATTGCGAGAGGGCGGGGTCCTGCCGTGCGAACAGGTGAAAGAGACCTGGGCGAGCCACGTAAATGACGCGCTCGGCCGCCACGACGTCGTGGAGGATCTGGAGGAAGTTCGCGTCGCTTCCGAGACGATCGAGGTAGCGATAGTTCTGGTTCGAGAGCACGTCCGTGACGAGGAGCGCGCGACCCTTGGGCGCCGTGAGCTCGAACAGGGTGTGAAGGTGCGTGAGAGCCAGCGTATGGCGAATCGCATCGAAGAGGCGGTGCGCGTCGCCCAGGGCGTGGAGCACCGAGAGCTGCATCTGCGTGATGACGCACGCCGAAACGACCACGTCGAACGTTCCGAGACGGGCGGCGAGATTCTTCGCGGTCGCGACGGGATGCGAGAGCACGTCCTGCTCGGTCACTTCCATGCGGCTCCACGCGTCGAGCTTGGCCAAAAATCCGGTGAGGTCGATCGGCGCCGCGAGCACGATGCGCTGCTGGACTTCGGGATCCTGGCGCGCGCGTGCGCCCATGACCGCTTCGGCGTCGATGTCGACGAGGTGGATTTCGGCGAAATGTCGCGCGAGCGTCGCGAGATCGAGATCGAAACAGTTGCCCGCTCCGAGCACGCAGATGCGTTGCCCCGAAGCCTCCGGCACACCGGAAACGACGAGTTTCGTGAAGCGCGCGCGGTGCTCGAGGTATTCGTCGAACCAGCCGAGCGTGCTCTGGTTCGCTTCGCGCTGTTCGTCGATCAGGCGCACGGCGTCGGGCTCGTTCGAAGCTGACGACCGAACGTGCGCGGCGTCATTGGCAGACGCGCGCCGTGAGCGCGAGCGAATCGACGTAGAAGTTCGTGCTGTACGAGCTGTCGGTGTCCGACCACATGTCGAGATCGATGATCTGACCCGCGTACGCCGACACGTCGACGGAGTAGGTGAAGGCGACCCAGCCGTTCGTCGGGTTCAAGTTGCTCACGCGCGCGAATTCGTCGATGAGCGTGTTTGCGTCGAACGCGTCTTCGTAGAGCTGGAAACTCAAAAGGTCGTATACGCCGCCCACGTCCTCGTCCGTCGTGATGTGGCGGTACCCGGTCAGGGTGAGCGTGGTCGCACCCGCCGGCACCTGAATCGATTGAAAGATCTCGGTGTAGAGTTCGTCGACGCCGCCGAAATGCGCCACGTTCGGCGCGGATTCCGGGGTAACGCCCAGGCTCGCGCCGGCGACGATGATCTCGGTCCCCTCGGGGTCGACGAAGTGCGTCCAGTTCGCGGTACCCGAGTCGAAGTTGGCGTTCCGGAGCTGCACGGGAACGCTCGTGCACGTCACGCCGCTACCGCCGAAACCGCCCAGACCACCGCTGCCGCCCGCGTTGACCCCGCCGCCGCCGTTGCCGCCGGGCATACCGCCGGTCCCGCCACCGCCGCTACCGGAGTCGCCGGCATCGCCGCCCATGCCGCTCGCGCTGCCTCCGCGACCGCCCGTCGCACCGCCCTGTCCGCTTCCGCCGGTGTCCTCGCCGCCGTCGCCCGTTTCACCGCCCGGACCGCCGCCGGCGGGGCCCGTTCCCCCGCGACCGCCTTTCGGCGTGATGCTACCGCCTCCCCCGGCAACGCCGCCGGTCGGGAGCTTTCCGCCGCTTGCCTCACCGCCTTCGCCGTCCTCCCTGACCTCACCCTTCTCGTAGTCGCTGAGGCCGATGATTTGAGCGCAGGCTCCCGCGAACACGAAGGGCACGACCGAACCGGCGAAGCGTCTAAGCGGAGTCAACGACGACCTCCGACCGGGAGCCTATCACGGTCCGACGGTCTCCTTACAAATCGCGTCTCGCCGCGGCTTTCGCGACGAAACGCTCACAGCGTGTCCCACGCGAACTTTTCTTCGCCGAACGCGTGGTCGGCGAGCGCTTTGACGATCTCGTCCTGGTTGTCGTCGATTTCAGTCACGGTGTTTTTGACGCGCCGGCGGACCTGACCCGCGAAGGCGTGGGCGATGTCGACCTCGCGCTGCGCCTTGTCTTGACCCTTCGACCGAACGGCGGAATCCACGCGCGACAGCACGGACGCGAGGACGAAGAGGTCGATCATGATGTCGGCGAGGCGCCGTGTCGCGAACTGCTTGTCGATGATCGCTCGGCCGTGCTTGCGCAAGATGCGATCGACGGCGCCGGCGAGATCGCGCGTGCCGTCTTCGAAGACGCCCTGCGGCTGCTTCAGCGCCCCGTGAAGCTTCGTGAACGTCGTCCCTTCGCGGTTGATGCCCGTCGCGATGGCGGCGCGACGAAGCGCGTATTCGCTGATCACGCCGAAACCCTTGATGGGATCGGTGAACGCGCCTTCGAGGCTCTTGCCGAGCTCCCGCAGGTTCTGTCCGACGTCGTTCATGGCGGTCAGGGCGATGAAGAGCCGCAAGATGTCGTTCGTTCCCTCGAAGATGCGATTGATCCGCGAGTCACGGATGCCGCGTTCGTAGGGGAACTCCGTCATGTAGCCGTTGCCCGCGGCGATCTGGAGCGCTTCGTCCGCGGTTCTCCAGAGCGCCTCGCTCGCGAACACCTTGCTGATGGCGGCTTCGACGGCGTAGTCCTCGTAGCCCGTATCCGTGAGCCCGGCGACGAGCGTCACGGCGGCCTCCGTCGCGTAACAATCGATCACCATCTGCCCGACCTTTTGTTTGATGAGGCCGAATTCGCGGATGGGCTTGTCGAATTGCACGCGGGCGTTCGCCTGAGCGGTCGAAAGCGCGATGAGCCGCTTCATGCCGCCGACCGATCCGCCGCCGAGACCGGTGCGGCCCGAGTTCAAGATGTTCATCGCGATCTTGAAGCCCTTGCCCTCCTCACCCAAGAGATTCGCGGCGGGGACGCGCACGTTTTCGAGGTTCACGGTGGTCGTCGAGCTCGCGCGGATGCCCATCTTGTCTTCGTGCGGGCCCGTCGTGACGCCCGGCATGTCGCGGGTGACGATGAACGCGGAAAGATTCCTGCGATCCTTCGGATCGCCGGTCTTGGCGAAAACCGTGAAAAAATCGGCGATGCCGCCGTTCGTGATCCAGATCTTCGTACCGTTCAAGACGTAGTGGTCACCGTCGCGCACGGCGGTCGTCTTGATCGACGCTGCGTCCGACCCGGAACCGGGCTCCGTGAGACAGAAGGCGGCAATCATCTCGCCGGTGGCAAGCCTCGGGTAATAGCGCGCCCGCTGCTCCTCGTTGCCGAAGAGCAGGAGACCGCGCATGCCGATGGAACTGTGCGCGCCGATCGTCACGGCGACGGACGCGTCGAACTTCGCGACCTCTTGCAGCGCTCGTGAGTAGGCCTTGCTTCCGAAGCCGAGGCCGCCGTGCTCTTCGGGAATCACGAAGCTGAAGAGCCCCGCCTCGCGGAGCGCGTTCACGAACTCGAGGGGGAACTCGCCCTGCTTGTCCCACGCCCGGAGCTCCTTCTCACGCGGCCCGAACAGCTGACCGAGGGTCGTGAACACACCGTCGAGCGTCTCCTTGTCGCCCTGCGCGAGCTCGGGGAACGGCAGGATGATGTCCTCTTCGATCTGGCCCATACACAGCGAGCGCATGAAATTCGAGGTGCTTTTGTCGATCACGCGATCCTCCTGGAACGGCCTACGCGCCGGTGCAGACCCATGACTTTCCACTATCATGGACGGCGTGAGCGACAAGCTCGTTCCACCTCCGACGAAGCGCCACGTCTCGGTCGCGCGCCTCACGCGCGCCTGGTACGTCGCGTGCCGGTCGAACGAACTCGGAAAGCGCCCGATCCACCGAACGGTGCTCGGCATTCCGCTCGTCTTCTTCCGAACCACCGGCCAGCGACCCGCAGCACTGCTGGATCGTTGCCCGCACCGAAACGCCCCGCTCTCACTCGGGCGCGTCTCGAGTGACGGCAAGCTCGAGTGCCGCTACCACGGCTGGCAGTTCGAGGGTTCGGGACGTTGTGCTTTCGTCCCCGGGCTCACGAGCACGACCGACGTCGAACGGCGCGCTCCCGCCGCCGCGACGCGCGAAGCGCACGGATTCGTCTGGGTGTGGCCGGAGCTCGACAGCGAGCCAACGGGCGAGCCGTTCGCGGTGCCGGAGCTCGGCAAGGGCTACACGCGCGTCGTGCGCGAGGTCGAAGCACCGGGTTCGCTCCACGCGACGCTCGAAAACGCGCTCGACGTCCCGCACACCGCGTTTCTCCACCGCGGCCTCTTTCGCGGCGCGAAAAAGAAGAACGAAATCCGCGCGACGCTCCGCCGCTCTCCCGATCGCGTGGAGGTCGAGTACGCGGGCGAGCCCCGCCCGACGGGCGTCGTCGGGTTTCTGCTCTCGCCGAGCGGCGGCACCGTCGAGCACTGGGATCGCTTCATCTTGCCGTCCGTCGCCGAGGTCGAGTACCGGCTCGGCAAGGAGACCCACTTCCTCGTGACCGCGCTCGCGACGCCGGTCTCGGATTTCGTGACGAAGCTCTTCGCGGTCGCGCAGTTCCGCTCGCCGATCCCGAGCTTCGTGCTGCGCCCGATTCTCGAGCCCGTCGCGCTTTCGATTTTCGCGCAGGACGCGGAAATCCTGCGCGCGCAGACCGAAACCGTGCAAGCGTTCGGCGGCGAGCAATTCATGAACACGGAGATCGATCTGATCGGACCCCACGTGTGGCGCCTGTTGAAGCAAGCCGAAGCGGGCGAGCGCGAAGGCGACGGCGTGACCGTCGAGCGCGAAGTCAGATTTCTCGCGTGAAACGAGCGCCGCCGTGACCCCGACGTTCCTCGCGACGCTGAACGCGTCACTCAACGCGGCCGCGCTCGTGTTTCTCACGGCAGGCTACGTCTTCATCCGGCGCAAAGACGTGGCACGCCACCGTCGCTGCATGCTCACGGCGTTCGGGATCTCGTGCGTGTTCCTCGTGAGCTACCTGATTCACCACGCGCGCGTCGGTTCGGTGACGTACGCCGGCCCGCCGTCGCTGCGGCCGCTCTACGTTGCCGTGCTCGTTCCGCACATCATTCTCGCAGCGGCGGTGCCCGTGCTCGCCGTCCTCACGATCCGGCTCGGCCTGAAAGGCGACTTCGTTCGGCATCGCCGCATCGCGCGCATCACCTGGCCCATCTGGCTCTACGTGTCGGTGAGCGGCATCGTCGTCTACTGGATGCTCTATCGAATGTAGCCGCTCAGCGGCAATCGCTCGTCGGCTCCCACGTGGGCGTGACGCCGATGTTCGCGAAGCCCACGCGCTCTTCGTCGGGGCGGAGAGCGTTCGCGTCGGCGAGGCCGCGGTAGATGCCCCATTTCGGACGCACGAACTCGCCGTCGCGCCAGAGGTCGATGTCCTTCGCGACGTGCTCGAGAACGACCACGCCGTTCGGACGCGTCACGCTGAACGAGAGCGAGCCCCGCTGGGCGAACGCCGCGAGACAGCGCACTTCCAGCCATTCGCCGAGCAGGCTCGGCCAGTCGGTATCGGCGAGCACGGTCATGCTCGGGTCGCCGGCGGTGTGGCGGAGCTCGAGCCGATCGCCGTGCGGACGCCGTGCTCCCGTGAGCGTGACGATGGGCATCTGGTCGTCGCCTCCGACGGCTTTCAATTGGAAGAGATGCGTCGCCTTCTTCGAAACCGTCATGCCGTCGCCGAGCTTCACGCGCCACGCGTACGTGAAAGTGCTCCTGTCGCGGGCCTTCAACGCGTCGTCCGACTCGTCGTAGACCTTGATCTCCATGCGCTGCCGATCGGTGCGACCGCGATCGTGATCGACGTCGCGGTGGATCAAGAAAACGAAGTGCGCGCCCACCTCTCCGTCCACGTCCTCGAGCACATGGCGAAAGGGCGGCGCGTGATCCGTATCCGGCGATTCCACGGAGCCCACGCCGAAAACGCTTTCGACGAGCTCGTAGGCGTCGCGACCCGCGGGACCGTCCGCGTTCAGGCAATACGTCGTTCCGGAGCGGCCGACGGGTCCCGGCGCCGGCGGCGAGGGTGCGTTCGCCGGTGTGCACGCGAAAAGCAGCGCGACGGCGACCAGGGCTCGCTCGGGGGCGACGGCGGGCACGCCCTTACATGCCCCGGCGCCTTCGAGCGATCGGCCGAACGCCGAAACACCCGTCGGGTTATTTTCAGCCTGAGTCATGGGTCGACTGCCTGAATCGCGGGTCACCGGCGACTAAGGGAAGGCGCGATCGCGCACTTTTGCCGGAGAAACGTCGAACGCATGAAAAATATCGCCATTGTCGTTGGATTTTGGGCCGCGACCGGCTTCGTCAGCGTCGCCTGTGGTGATTCGGACGACGGCGGCGACGGAGACGACGGCTCGACCGGCGGGAGCTCGGGCGCTTCGGGCGCAACGAGCGGCGGAACGGCGGGGACTCCGGCAACCGGTGGAACCTCCGGAACGGCAACCGGTGGAGTCTCCGGAACGCCGGCAAACGGCGGAACGGCAGGCACGGACACCGGCGGCGCCGGCGGCGCGGGTGCCGAGGGCGGCGTGGGCGCCGAGGGCGGCGTGGGTGCCGACGGTGGCGTGGGCGCCGAGGGCGGCGGCGGTCCAGGTCCGGGCGCGGGCTGTCCCGAAGCGGAGCCGACGGCGATGACGATGTGCGCCACGCGAGGCCAGTCGTGCGACTTCGGCGAGCGGATCTGTCGCTGCAACGTCAACACGGGCAGCTGGAATTGCTTCGACCAAAACGGCGACTGCCCCGCGACTCCCGATCCGAACGGCGACTGCATGGGTGGGATGACCGCGTGCAGCTACGGCGACGACGGTACCTGCGTGTGCGTCACGGGCAACTTCACGTGCGACTCGGGCGTCGTTTCGTGTCCGGCGAACCGGCCCGCGGACGGAGCCGGATGCAACATGTTCCCGGCCGGCTTCGACTGCGCGTACGACGCGGGTGACTGCACCTGCATGGCGGCGGGCGGCGGCGGCATGATGCGGAATTGGAACTGTCAGGACTCCGCCTGCCCCGCCATGGCTCCCGACGGCGGCGACGCTTGCCCGACGCCCGGGCTCATCTGTGACTACACGACGCCGGGCCCGGGCGCGGATCCGACCTGCGTGTGCAACACGATGAGTCAGTGGGCCTGCCTCTGAGCGCCACCTAGGCATTTTCGTTTGGAGAAACGCCCGTCGAGACCCTAACGTGCGCGAAATGTCCCGCGCACCGTCGGCCGTCGTCGTAGCGGGCGTTTTCTTCGGACAAGCGATCCTCGTGCTCGGGCTCTTGCACTTCGCGTCCGCGACCGTCGTGCTCGCCTTCGGTCCCATCGCCGGAATCGTCGGCGCCGGAACGTGCCTCGCGGCACGGCATGCGCGCTTCGTGCGACCCGCCTCCGAGGAGCCATGGGCATTGAACGCGTGGGGGTCCGTGCTCGCCGGATTCGCGCTCCCTGCGCTCGGCTTCAGCGTCGGTCCCGAAGCAGCCGCCCTCGCGTGGTTGCTCGCGGCGCTCCACCTGGGGCTCGGGACCATGGCGATCGCGAGCCGCGCTTAGTCGAGTTCCGCCTGACCGCGTGGGTACGGATCCGCACGGCACGGCGCGACGCTTCGCGATGCTTCGTGACGCGACACGCCGCCCGCATGAACGCCACCGTGCCGAGCGCTCGTCGCGTCCGCTCATACCCACGTGGGTAGAGTTCTCCACAACCCACCCGCCCGGACGTTCTCGGCGCCGCTCATACCCACGTGGGTGCGGTTCTCCACAAGCCACCGCCCCGGACGCTCTCGGCTGCCGCTCATCCCCACGGGTGCCCACCCACGTGGGTACGATTGTCCACAGCCCGGCGCTGCGAACGGCTCGTGCGTCCGCTCATACCCACGTGGGTACGACTCTCCCCAGCTCCGAAGTTGGCCCCGTTCCACTGCCGCTGATATTCGCGAGTTCTCGCCCGTCGGAGGCGCGCGCGTTCTTCGCGCGACCACGCGGACATCTGGCGCACCCAGCGGCGCGCCGAGAACAAGGAGGTCGGCATGGCGCGATTCATCGTGCAGGGCATCTTTTCGTCTCGTACCCCGCGGGAACGGCGCGCCGCTCCGCGCCCGATGCGGCCCGCGTCGCGGCGCGCTCTGCGTGCGGCGTTCGTGATGATGACGCTGACGCTCGCGGCGACGGCGGTCGTCGCGGGCTCGTCGGTTGCGCCGCCTGGCGCGGGACCCTCGCCCGTAACCCTCGGCGAAGTCAGCGGCAAGACCGCGGCCGGCGAGTACGGTACGTCGCTTCGAAGCGCCGTGGCCGAGGCGCTCGAGCAAGCCAAATTGAGCCGCCCGCGAGAGCGTTTCGTGCTCTCGGCGTCACTCGAGAGACTGGAAGCGAAACGCGACGGACGCCGCGTCACCGCGACCGCGGTCGTGTCGATGGTGCTACGGCGCGAGAAGGAGCAGACCCTCCACGCCATCTTGCGCGGTAACGCGACGGCGGAGGAGAGCGATGAAACCCTCGACTCCACCCGCGAGACGGCCTTGCGTGCAGCCGTCGAGAGCGCGATGCGCCGCTTGCCCGAAGCCGTGAAGCGGTGAGCGTGGCCGCTGGCCAAGCCCCATGGACGACAACGCCCCGTTCGCAGCGTTTCGAGCGAGGAGTCGGGCGAGCTCGTAGAGCCATACGCCGACGCCCCGCCGGCGCCGCTACGCTCCCATGCGGTTCTGCCTGAGCGCGGACTCGATCGCGCTCGCGAGCGCATGGCGCGTGTAAGGTTTCACGAGCCAGGCGACGCCCTTCTCGACGGCGTGCTCGGCACGCCGGTTCGGCGCGTGGCCGCTCGCGATGATCGCCTTCTGCGCGGGGAACAAGCGTTGAATGTGCTCGAATACGTGGAGACCGTCCTCGTCTTCGTCGAGCAACATGTCGAGGATCACGAGATCGTAAGGGCTTCGCGCACCGCGCACCGCAGCCTCGACGAAGAGCTGGCGCGCCTTGCGCCCGCTGTCGAGCGTGTCCACCGTGTAGCCGAGGTGCGTGAGCACGCGCGCGCCCGTGCGGAGCTGGATGCGCTCGTCGTCGACGAACAGGATCCTCGCGCTGCCGCGCGGAGACGGTTTGGACTCCGGATGCTCGAAGGCCTCGACCGTCTTCGGGAAGTAGAGGGTGAAGGTCGTGCCGGCCCCGGGTGCGCTGGTCACGTCGATGAACCCTTCGTGCTCCTTGACGACGCCGTGGACGATCGCGAGGCCGAGACCCGTACCGCTCTGTTCCCGCATGCGTTTCGTGCTGAAGAAGGGCTCGAAGACGCGACCGAGCTCGTGCGCGACAATACCCTCGCCCCGATCCGAAACCTTGACGACCACGTACTCACCGGGCTCCACGGTTTCGTACCCGGCGAGCGGCTCCGCGATGCGCGTGGCGAAGGTTTTCACCGTGACCTCACCCGCGCTCGAGCTCGCCTCGATGGCATTCCTCACGAGGTTCGTGATCGCGCGGACCACGTGGGATTCCGACCCGCGCACCGCGAGCGCCTCGGGCGCCAGATCGAGCAAGACGCTGATGCGGTGGCGCTCGGCTTCGGTTCCGCCCCAGGCGCAGCCGAGAATCGCCTTGTTGATGTCGAACGGCTCTTTCCGCGTCTTCCCCTGTCGACCGAGCGTCAGGAGGTCTTTGATGGTCTGGGTCGCCCGAAGCGCTGCGACGCGAATGCTCTCGACGTCGGAGTAGACCTCCTCGGCGCGGTTCACGGTGACGCCGAGCTCCGAAAGCTCCGACAAGATGACGTCGGGCAGCGCGACCATCGGCCCGAGCGCGTTGTTCAGATCGTGCGCGACTCCGCCGGCCAGCATGCTGAGCGATTCGATGCGCTTCGACGTCGCCAATCGCTCCTGCACGCTGCGCTCGTGCAGCATGGTCTTCTGCAGGAGCTCTTGGTGGAGCCCGACGGTCACGAGCGCAGCGCTCAGCTGGTCGCGCAACACCTGGTAGCCGTTGGTGTTCGGATGGTACTCGAAGCCCAAGACACCCTGACGTTGTGCCTCGAAAGCCAGGGGGAACATCAAGAAGGTCCGGCGCCCTCCGTCGGCCCAGGCTGCCGGCGGCATCAGCTCGCTTCCGGGAAACCGGGCGCTGAGCGGCTCGACGGGTTCGCCCTCGCGCACACAGACGAACGGTTCGAGCTCGGCCGGCGCGTCCGCCGCCCAGCGCGAAGCGAACGCCGTATACACGCCGGCGTCGATCAGCGACCGATGGAATGCCTGTTCGAGCGACGCCGTGTCGAAGGCGATCGACAGGTGATGACCGCTCCTGAGCAGGCGGTGATAGGTGTCGTCGATCTCCAGACGGTGCTGCGCCTGCGCGGTGGTGTTGGCGAACGCGACCAGGCTCAACGCTTCGAACAGCACGGTCCGGAACGCCGGGAGCGCGTTGAACTCTCCGTGCAGACAGCTCACGGCGTTGTGCAGCGCGCGGTAGCGCTCGTTGTCGCCTCCGCTCTCGTCGAGCATCTCCTCGATCGTGTTCGTGAAGGCGTGGGCCTTGCCCGCAAGCTCGGCGCGCGCGGCGCTCAGGAACCGTTCGACGTCTTCCGCTGCGCCCTTGCCGTTCGCGCGAAACACGGCGGTGATGAACGGCCTCACGCGCGACGCCCAGTCGGGCTCGTGGACGGCGACCGGGGCCGCAGCCACGTGAGGGTCCGGCCCGCGGAAGCGCTCGCGGCGACCGTGAACGCACCCGCACGAGCGGCGCGCGAAGAACTCGGCCGTCAGCTCGCTCACGGCTGGCGGAGTCTTTCCCGAAAGCTGCTGGAGCAGGAGATCGATCGCGACCTCGGCCATGCGCTCGAAAGGTTGCGCCACGGTGCTGAGCGGTGGATTACCGAAACGTGCGACGACGAGGTCGTCGAACCCCGTCACGGGCAGATCCCGCGGAACGCGCCGGCCGCTGCTCCGTAGCGCTTCGATCGCGCCGAGCGCCATGGCGTCGCTCGCGGCCGCCACCGCGTCGATCGGCACGCCCGTCGCGAGCAGTCGCTCCATGGCGGCGCGGCCTCCGGAGCTCACGAAGGCTCCGGTATCGACGAGCATGGGATCGAAAGGAATCCCGTGTTCTTCGAG
This sequence comes from Polyangiaceae bacterium, assembly GCA_036374535.1. Taxonomy (GTDB): domain Bacteria; phylum Myxococcota_A; class Polyangia; order Polyangiales; family Polyangiaceae; genus PMG-095. The sequence continues at coordinate 7,692 of DASUTR010000756.1, read as the reverse complement.
CACGTCGCGATAGCCCGCCAGACGCGCCTTCGACTCCTCGTTGTCGGGCACGCCGGCGATGAACGCAATACGACGGCATCCGTGCTCCCGCACGAGGTGCTCGACGACGGTGCGCATGGCGCTGCGGTTGTCGAGCAGAATGCTCGGCACCCCGGGCACGAGCAGCCCCAAGCTCGTGATCGGCATCGGAGGGAGCCGTGCGAGGAGCCTTTGAACGCTCGGAACACCCTCGTAGCTCGACAGCGACGACGACACGACGACGACTCCGTCCACGCGAGCCGGGTGCATGAGGTCGAAGATCTCGTTGTGGCATGCGGAGGCCGAGTTCGGCTCGTCGAGCGCACGCCCGTAGACGAGCAAGAGATCGAGGTCGAGCTCGCTGCATTTCGCATGAAACGCGGTGCGGATCTCCGCCTCGTACCCGCCCCCGAAGAACGTCATGTAGTCGGCCAGGACGGCGATGGTCCGGCGCTTTCGATCCGGTTTCACGGAGCGCTCCACGTTCGGCGCAGCGTCGCCGTGCCGGTCGACGGGGTTCGAGCTACCACTCACGGAACGCCCTCCAGCAACCGGCGTGCCACGACGAAAACGCGTAAAAATCCGCGCTCCACGCGGCTGCGCTCGGCTCGAATCGGGATACTCGATACGCCGATTTCTCGTTCCGAGAACGCCGGGACCCGGCGGCTCGGATTCGCCATCGCGCTCTCGGGCGCGCGACCTCGCGGCATGCTCGTGAGTGCACCACCAAACCTTCGAGTGTAGCACTCCGCGCGGCCCGGACGACACCCGCGTTTTCCGCGCGCGCACGCTGGCACGCATGCACGAGCACACGTTTCGTGCGACTCGACTACACCGGTAACCCGGCCGTCACTTCGACGACGAGGAGCCCGGAATGCCGGCCGGAAGGTTCGGCAGCCCCACGGGAGCGACACCCGAGGGGACCGACGACGACGACGGCGGCGGCACGACGCTGATGACGACACGGCCGCGTCCCGACTGCGCCGGCGGCACGTAGACGCCCCACACGTCCCGCGCGTAGTTCAGGACCGTGCGGTCGCTCGAAAATCGGCCCATGTGCGCGACGTTCAGAATCGAGCGATGCGTCCAACCGGCCTGGTCGTGGTACGCAGCCTCGACGCTGCGCTGGCAGTGCACGTACGAGAGGAAGTCGGCGAGCACCATGTAGGGGTCGCCGCCATAGAGCAGGCTGTCGACGATGGGACGGAAACGACCGGGATCGTCGGGCGAAAACGCACCCTGCGCGACGGCGTCGAGCGCTCCGCGCAACATGGGCTCGGCGTAGTAGACCTGCGCCGGGTCGTAGCCGTGGGAGCGGCCCGCGGCGACCTGATCGGCGGTGAGCCCGAAGATGAACATGTTGGCCGCGCCGACGGCGTCCTTGATCTCGATGTTGGCGCCGTCGAGCGTTCCGACCGTGAGCGCTCCGTTCAGCGCGAACTTCATGTTGCCGGTGCCCGACGCTTCCATTCCGGCAGTCGAAATCTGCTCGGAAACGTCGGTCGCAGGGATGATGCACTCGGCGAGCGAGACCCCGTAGTTCGGCACGAAGATCACGCGCAGGAGCTTCCGCACTTGGGCGTCCTGGTTGATGACCTGCGCCACCGAGTTGATGAGATGGATGATGCGCTTGGCCATGTCGTAGCCGGGCGCGGCCTTGCCGGCGAAAACGAACGTGCGCGGGACGACCTCGAACGGCGCCTGCTTCTTGTACGACTGGTACAGCGAAATCACGTGCAGGATGTTGAGGAGCTGGCGCTTGTACTCGTGAATACGCTTCACGTGGCTGTCGACCAGATGATCGGGGTCGAGCTCGATGTTGAAGCGATCGAGCAGCGTCTTCGCGAGCCGTTCCTTGTTCTTGCGCTTCACCGCCTGCCATTCTGCTTGGAACTGGGGATCGCCGGCGTGCGGCGCGAGCTTTTCGAGCTGGTCGAGGTCGACCTCCCAGCCGGCGCCGATGCGCGACGTGATGAGTTGCGAAAGCAGCGGGTTGCACTTCAGGAGCCAGCGCCGCGGCGTGACGCCGTTCGTGACGTTGATGAACTTGTCGCTGTCCATCTTCACGAAGTCGTTGAAAAGGTGATCGCGAAGCAGTTGTGAATGCAGGGCGGAAACGCCGTTCACCCGCATGCAGCCGACGATCGCGAGGTTCGCCATGCTGATGCGCTTCTCCGAGCCTTCCTCGACGATCGACATGCGGCGCAGGCGCTCTTCGTCGCCCGGGAACTTCGCTTTCACGTCGACCAGGTGCTGGTGATTGAGCTGGTAGATGATCTGCAGGTGGCGCGGCAGCGCGCGCTCCATGAGCCACACCGGCCAGCGCTCGAGCGCTTCCGGCAAGATGGTGTGGTTCGTGTACGCAAGGCAGCGCTTGGTCACGGCGAGCGCGTGGTCGTACGGCATGCCGTGCACGTCCGCGAGCAAACGAATGAGCTCCGCCACGGCGAGCGCCGGGTGCGTGTCGTTCATCTGGAAGCACGCCTGCTCGTGGAGATTGTAGAGGTCGGCGTGGTAGCGCAGGTGACGCGCGATCACGTCCTGGAGCGTGGCCGAGACCAGGAAGTACTCCTGTTTGAGTCGCAATTCCTTGCCGGCGGGCTGCTGGTCGTTCGGGTAGAGCACGCGCGAAATGGTCTCGCTCGCGCTCTTCTGCTCGACGGCGCGGATGTAGTCGCCCCGGTTGAAGTACGAGATGTCGAAGTCGCGCGTCGCGCGAGCCGACCAGAGCCTGAGCGTGTTCACGACCGCGTTCTTGTAGCCGGGGACCGGGATGTCGTAGGGCAGCGCGACCACTTCGGTCGTGTCGACCCATTCGTGCACGAGACGGCCGGCGGCTCCCGTGTACTGAATGACGCGTCCACCGAAGTGCACCGGCACCGTCCGCTCGGGCCGCGCGATTTCCCACGGCGTGCCGAACGCCAGCCAGTGATCCGGCGCTTCCTGCTGCATGCCCCCGACGAGGTCTTGCCGGAAGATGCCGTAGTCGTAACGGATGCCGTAGCCCATGCCGGCGATGCCGAGCGTCGCCATCGAATCGAGGGAGCACGCCGCGAGGCGTCCGAGACCGCCGTTGCCGAGCCCAGCGTCCGGCTCCTGCTCGATCACGGAATCGAGATCGATACCGAGACCGGCGAGCGCCTCGGCCATCTCGTCGCGTATTCCGAGGTTCAAGAGACCGTCTTCGAGCAGCCGGCCGAGCAGGTACTCGAGCGACAGGTAGTAGATGATCTTCGGCGACTGTCGCTCGCGGCGTTGCCAGGTGCGCGTCCAGCGATCGAAAATTCGGTCGCGTGCCGTGCGTGCCACGGACACGTAGTGGTCGAGCCGCGTTGCAGCGCTCGGGTGCTTCCCCTGCGTGTGCTGAACGTGCTGGAAGAAGCTCTCTCTCAGAGCCGCCGCGTCCATTGGAAGCTCGTCGACCGGGATGTTGAATTTCGCCGAGTTCGTCACGGTTATGCGGTTCTAACACTACTTCCTGCTCGCCGGCAGAGTTCGGATCGTTCACGCACCAAATCCACGCCGCGCCGTCGAAATTCGTTCCGAAAGGAGAGCGGTCTCGGTGGACGCCACCCTCCGGACACGTGCCCGAAAACTCTCACACCGCGGCGAGTGGACGCTCTTCGGCCGTTTGCTTACCCTCCGCGCCTCATGTCGTTTCGCCTTCCGGTCGGGCGCATTTCGGGTCGCACGCTCGCGAGCCTCGCAGCTTTGACGCGACAGGGGCCGTTCAAAAAGGCGCTCGCCGCCATGGTGCGAGCCGAGCTCGGTCTCGACGCCGTGCGCCGTCTCGGGCGCGACGCGCGCGGCTGGGTTCCGTTCGGCCTCGAGCCGCGTCGCGCCCGCGCCGATCACTCGCGAGCTTCGGCCGGCCTCCCGCTCCCGCGCGCGACGGGCTGGCCGCACGACGTGCGTGAAATCACGAGCGCTTATCGCGACGGCCGGGCGACTCCCGTGACGCTCGTCGCGAAATCGATCGCGGGCGCGCGCGCGCTCGCCCAGCGCAAGCCGAGTCAGGGACCGTTCCTGCGCTTCACCGAGGAAAGAGCACGGCACGAGGCCCTCGCGAGCGCCGAACGTTGGGCGCGCGGCGAACCGCTCGGCGCGCTCGACGGCGTGCCGATTGCCGTGAAGGAGGAGCTCGACGTCGAGGGCCTGCCGACGCGCCTCGGCACGGCGTTCATGAGCGACGAACGGGCGAAGCGCGACGCCGTCTTCGTCGCGCGGCTCCGCGCCGCGGGCGCGATCGTCGTCGGTCAGACGCCCATGACCGAGTACGGCTTGTCGCCGCTCGGCGCGAACGCGCACCGGTCGATGCCGCGCAACGCGCACGACGCCTCTCGACTCGCCGGCGGTAGCTCGACGGGCTCGGCGGTCGCCGTCGCGCTCGGCGTCGTGCCCATCGCCCTCGGCACCGACGGCGGGGGCTCGGTGCGCACTCCGGCGGCGTACAACGGGATCTTCGGTTTGAAGCCGACGTACGGTCGCATCGCGATCACGGGCCACGGCATGCCGGGGGGAACCTCGGTGGTGCATTTCGGACACCTCGCGGGCACGAGCCACGACCTCGCGCTCGCGGGCGATCTCGGGTTCGGCCCGGACGCGGCCGATCCGCCCTCGCTCGCCGCGCCGCCGTTCGAACGCGGCTCGCTCGTCGCGGCGCTCGGGCGCGGCGTCGCGAATCTCGCGGTCGGAGTGCCGGAAGCGGAGTGGGCGCGCGCGAACGCCGAGGTCGCCGCGGCCGGAAAACGCGCGCTCGACGCGCTCGTCCGCGAGGGCGCACGGCTCGTTCCACTCGAGCTCCCGATGGCCGCCCACGCCGCCGCCATCGGGTACCTGACGATCGCGGTCGAAGCGCGAGCGGCACTCCGCGAGGTGGAAGTCCGGCACTGGGACGAGCTCGGCGCCGATCTCAAGGTATTCCTGTCGGGGGTCGACGGCTTCGCCGCCGACGACTACGTCGACGCCCAGCGCCTGCGCGAAAAACTGCGCGCGGAAGCGCAGGAGGCGCTCGGGCGCGTCGACGTGATCGCGCTGCCCACGACTGCAACGACGGCGCCCACCATCACGGACGCCGAGGCGCGCTCCGGCATCATCGACACGGCCGCTCTCGACGCGGCGTGCCGCTTCGCCTTTCTCGGCAATCTCACGGGGCTGCCCGCGGTGTCGGTGCCCGTCGGCAAGGACGGCGCCGGGCTTCCGATCGGCCTCCAGATTGTCGGCGACGCCTGGGACGAAGCGTGCGTCCTTCAGGTCGCCGCGCACCTCGAGCGGGTCGGGGCGGCGACGGCGCCGAAGCCGCGCGGCGCCATCGATCTACTCAGCTGATCTCGCCGGCCTTCGCCTTCTCGATCCACGCCCTGATCTCGCCCTCGATGACGGAGATCGCCGTGCCCTTGAAGGGCTTGAGCAGGAAGGGGACGTCGAGATCCATTTCGATGGCGGTCGCGCTCACTTCGAGCGAACCGCTGAGCGTCATGCCCTTGACCGAGAACGAGATGTTCGCGCGCTTGTCCGTCACCCAATTCGCGGTGGGACTGTATTTGCCGAATTTCTGGGCGTACGACGCGAACGCCGCGACCGCGACCTTCTTCGCGAGATCCTGACCGAGATCGTGAACGACCGCGTGCTTCATCGAGGCGGCTCTTAGCCTAGTCGCGGCCGGGCCGAAAGCGGCGGATGGCCACGGCCTACAAACTGCGCGCCGCCATCATGATCTCGGCGTAAACGCCGAAATGATCCGAGGGCCAGAGCGTGCCGTTCTGCGACGGCGCCGGCTCGTGAAACGCAAGTCGGGCGTGCAGGGGCTCGCCGCGGAGCTCGGCGTCCGGGCCGCGGGTAAATACGTAGTCGATGCGTCGCGGCGGCTCGCGGTTCCTGAGAGCGTAGTCGTTCCTCGGGTCGTAGGTGGCGCCGGGACTCCCATCGCCGCCGTAGACCCAGGCATCGGCGAAGTGGACGCTCTTTCCGTCGAGCACGTGCAGCCCGACGAGGTAGCGGATTTCGTCCGCCTCCGGGGCGGCGTTGAAGTCACCCATCAAGACCGGGGGAAGCTCGCCCGCCCGGACCGGCGCGAGCTCGGCGATGCGCTCGGCGATGAACGCGACTTGCTTCAGCCGGACGTAACCGTGATCGAAACGCCAATTGAGGTGCGTGACGAAGACGGGAAGGCGGCCCCACGGCGCTCCGACGAGCGCGTACAGGAGCGAGCGCCCTTCGCCGCTTCCTTCGTCGGGCAGCCGAAACGCCTGAACCTCGTGCAGCGGAAACCGGCTCAGCACCGCGTTGCCCATCACGAGCCCGTTGCCGTAGTCGGCGGCGCCGGCGTAGCCAATCGCGTAACCGAAAGCGTCCGCTATTTCTGCGGCTTGATCGTGCTCCGGCGACAGGGGGTCGAAGGTGCCCGGACGTACGAGGCGCATCACTTCCTGCAACCCGACGATGTGCGCGTCGAGCCGCGCGATGCCGTCTCGAATCAGTCGAAGTCGCTCGGGCCATGGCCCCGATCGGTTCCAGACGTTGAGCGTGAGAACGCGCAAGACATCCATTTTCGCGCCGGCAGCATAGCTCCGGACGAGGTGGGATGATGTGGTATGAGGTCGGACGCACGAACATCGTCACCTGCCCCCATGACGCTTCGTCGTGGAGCAGCTAGACTCCAAAGTTCCAGAAGGGTTCGCGGGAGCTCGTGTTCCCGCACGCTCGTGAGACATTCACCATGCTCGTTGGGGTCGATTTCGGAGGCACGCAGGTCAAAGCCGGCATCGTCGAAGGCAGCGATGTCGTGCGCTCGATGACCGCCGAGACGCGCCCGGGCGCGACCGTCGAAGAGGTGCTCTCGACGATTACGAACGTCGCTCTCGCGCTCGCACCCAAGCCCGACGCCGTCGGTGTCGCGATTCCAGGCGAGGTGGACGCGGAAGGTCGCTGCTGGAGATTAACGAACGTCCCGGGCTTCGAGGGCATCCACATCGCGAGCGAGCTCTCCGAGCGACTCAAGTGTCCGATCGCCGTCGAGAACGACGCCACGGCCGCCGCGCTCGGCGAGCAGCTCTACGGGCATGGGCGTGACTACCCGAGCTTTTTGATGGTGACGCTCGGCACCGGCATCGGGGGCGGGCTCGTCATCGGTCACCAGCTTTATCCGGGTACGCACGGGTTCGCGAGCGAGGTCGGACACATGAACGTCGACCGCTCGACGGAAGCGCCGGTCTGCGCGTGCGGCCAGCGCGGCTGCATCGAAGCGTACTCCGGAACGAAAGCGCTCCTGCGCCGTTACCGCGAGCTCGGCGGACAGGCGGACGAAATCCTGCCGATCGCTCTCGCCGCGCGCCGCGGAGAAGAGAACGCGCTCAAGGTGCTCGAGATGATGGGCGAGGCGCTCGGACGCGGCCTTTCGAACGTGCAAAATTTGCTCGACCTGAACGCCATCGTTTTCAGCGGCGGCATCTCCGCCTCGTTCGATCTCGTCCAGCCACACGTCCGGCGCGCGCTCCGCGAAACTTCGTTTGCTCCTCCCCTCGCCGAGGTGCCGCTCCTCGTGAGCCAGCTCGGGGAGCGCGCCGGGGTCATCGGCGCCGCCTACCTGACGACGCTCTAAAGCTCCCGCAGGCCCAGCGGCGAATTAGACGGTGTCTAGACCCAGGCCCGCGGGCCTGGAAGCGGTTCCGGGTC
>DASUTR010000755.1:0-4758 GCA_036374535.1 Polyangiaceae bacterium | reverse complement strand
GTCGCCCAGCTCTGGTCCTTCGCAACCGACCTCCTCGACCGCGAACAGGGCAAGCGCCTGCTCCCGCTCGTGGCGCTCGGTGCGTCGCTCGGCGCGGCGCTCGGCAGCAAGATCGCCGCCTGGCTCGTCGCCCCGTTCGGCGTTTACGCGCTCCTGCTCGTGAGCGCCGCGCTCCTCGTCGCCTGCGCGTTCCTGTTCGTGCTCGCCGAGCGCTTCGCGCTCGCTCTCGGCGCGGCGCGCCGCCCCGCCGGGGACCCCGGGCGCAGGCCCGCGCAGACCCGAACCTCCGGCGCGGGTGCGTTCGCTCTCGTCGCGCGCCATCGCTACCTCCTTGCCGTGGCGCTCTTCACGCTCGCGTTCTCGTGGGCGAACTCGAACGGCGAGTACCTGTTCGGGCGGCTCGTGAAGGCGTCCGCCGCCGACGCCGTGGCGAACGGCACGCTCGCGAAGAGCGAGGTCGGCGAGTACATCGGGCGCACGTACGCCGACTTCTTCTTCGCCGTGAACGTGCTCGGCGTCGCGCTGCAGGCGTTCGTCGTTTCGCGCGTGGTAAGGCTCGGAGGCCTCGCGCTCGCTCTCAGCGTGCTGCCGTTCGTCTCGCTCCTGTCGTCCGTCGCCGCGCTCGCCGTGCCCGCGCTCGCGGTCGTGCGCCTCGGCAAGACGCTCGAAAATGCCAGCGACTACTCGCTCAACAATACGGCGCGCCAGCTCGTCTGGCTGCCCACGACGGCGGAAATGAAATTCAAGGCGAAGCAGGCGATCGACACCTTCTTCGTGCGCACGGGAGACGTGAGCTCGGCCTTGCTCGTGCTCGCGGGGAGCGCCGTCTTCGGCTGGTCGGTGCGCGGGTTCGCCGCGGTGAACGTCGCGCTCGCCGGGCTCGGTCTCGGTCTCGCCTTTTGGGTCGTGCGCGAGGCTCGGCGCCTCGAACCCGCACGGCCCGCTCCATCCGAGCTCGCAACGCCCGAAGCGGCGCCGCAGAGCGCCGCCGCGTGAAACCCGTTCCTGCCTTCGAACAAAGGCTCTTCGAGCAGAGGCACACCATGCACGACATCGCGTCCAGCGTCCTTCCCACCCAAGAAAAAGCACTGCGCATCAACCTCGACCCGGCCCGCTACGGTACGTTCGCGGAGATCGGAGCCGGACAAGAGGTCGTGCGCTGGTTCTTCCGCGTCGGCGGCGCGGCGGGCACCATCGCGAAGAGCATCTCGGCCTACGACATGGCCGTGAGCGACGCGATCTACGGCCCCGCCGAACGCTACGTGAGCCGCGCGCGGCTCGAATCGATGCTCGATCGCGAATACGAGCTCAATCGCGAGCGCCTGGCCGAGTCACGCGGCGCGACCACGGCGTTCTTCGCCTTCGCCGACACCGTGGCGGCGAAGAGTTACCGGGGCGCGAACGAGTGGCACGGCTGGATGGGCGTCAAGTTCCAATCACACCCGCGCGACCGCGACAGCCGGATCCTGATCCACGTCCGCATGCTCGACCGCGACGGCGCCGCGCAGCAGGAAGCTCTCGGCATCGTCGGCGTGAACCTGCTCTACGCCGCGTTTTTCCACTACCACGAACCCGAACGGCTCATCGAATCGCTGCTCGACGGGCTCGGCACGCACCGCATCGAAATCGACATGATCGAGTTCTCGGGCATCGAGTTTCGACACGTCGACAACCGGCTGATGAGCATGAAGCTCGTCGAGCTCGGTCTTTCCGGCGCGGCCATGTTCGGACCGAACGGCGAGGTCCTGCAGCCGTCCGACGCCCTCTACAAGAAGCACGTGCTGCTCGCGCGTGGCAATTTCCGGCCCGTTTGCTACTCGCACATGGATATCCTGCGCAGCGGGCGGGAGCGCTTCGCGCGCGATCTCGGCGAGAGTGCTCCGGCGACGTTCGAGCTTGCCGAGCTCACGCTGCGAAACCTGCGCGGCGACCGGCCCGAGGTGGATCGGTCGGATTTCCTCGCGCGCGCCGATACCCTGGCCGCCGTCGGGAAGACGGTGCTGATTTCGGACTACTTCGAGTTTCACCGGCTCGCGAGCTACGTGGCGCGCTATACGCAAAAGCGCGCGGCGTTCGTCGTCGGCGCCGGCACGCTCGCCGAGATCTTCGACGAGCGCTCGTACGCCGCGCTCGACGGCGGCATCCTCGAAGCGCTCGGGCGGCTCTTCCGGAACGACCTCACGCTCTACGTGTACCCCTGGAAGAACCCGGCAACGAACGAGCTCACGACCGTGGAAACCTTCGCCGTGAACCCACGACTGCGAGGCCTTTACGATCATCTCGTCTCGGTCGGAGCGATCCGGCAGCTCGAAAACTACGACCAGCGCCACCTCGGCATTTTTTCGCGCGACGTGCTCGCGATGATTCAACAGGGCGACCCTGCGTTTCAGAGCCTGGTGCCGCCCGCGGTCGCCGGTGCGATCCGCGAGCGAAGCATGTTCGGCTGGCGGGAGCGGCTCGCGGCGGCAAGCTAGCCGGACGCTCCCGTCAGGCCCGCGAACGACTGCTCGTGGTCTCGATCGATGCCCACCATGCCCGGCGAGCAGAGTGGACCGCGCCCGGTGCGTCAATTGCGCGCTCGCCGAAGCGGCTGTCCCGACCTTCTCGTGCGCGGAGCGACCACGGACGCTCGTCCGCGGACGGGTGTCCGAATCGCGACCAGCGTAGGCGAATCTCACGTGGTTTTCGCCTGGCACGGCGGCTGCATTCTCGACCTTCATGGATCTCAAGATCTTCGCACCCAAAGAGCTCGACGCCGTGCTCCGCACCCTTCGCAACGTCGCGGTGAGGAACGACCGCTTCACCGAGGCCGAGCGCGCCCTCATCGAGGGCGTTGCGCGCATCCACGGCGTCGAAATCGATGCCGAAACGCTCGCTCCCATCTCGTTCGAGGAGGTCGCGCGCGCCGTCACGGACGCCCACCCCCGCAAGCGAGCGCTTCAGCTCGCCATGGTCGCCGCTCTCGTCGAAGGGACACCGTCGCCCGAGACCATGAGCGCGGTACGCGACCTCGCCGCGGCGCTCGGCATCGACGAAGCCGGCCTCGACGTGCTCTACCGCGTCACCTACGGTCAGGCGTTCTTCGCGCGGATCGACATGTTCCGCCGGATCGGCAAGGTGATGCGCGAAGCCGACGGTTTTCCGGGCGTGCTCGGCCTGCTACGACCGGTGCTGCGAATCGGCGGCGGCGACGCGATCACGGCCGCGCGCTACGGCGCGCTCGAGGCCTGCGCGCCCGGCACGTTCGGACGAGCCGTCTACGATCACTTCGTCGACAACGGCTTTCGGTTCCCGGGAGAGCCCGGCGGTTTTCCCGTCGTGTTTCACGACCTCGGCCACGTGATATCCGGCTACGGCACCGATCCGGCGGGCGAGATTCAGCAGGCGGCGTTCCAGGCCGGGTTCGCGCGCCGCGACGGCTTCGCCTTCCTGCTCTTCGGCATCCTGCAATTTCACGTCGGGCTTCGCATCACGCCCGTCGCCAAGGGGTACAAGGGCCTCTTCGACGTTCCGCGCGTGCTCACGGCGCTCGCGCGCGGCGCGGCGTGCCGCGTGGACCTGAGCCAAGGCTACGACGTGTTCGCGAACAAAGATCGCTCGCTCGAAGAAGTGCGGCGCGAGCTCGGCGTTCCGCCCCTTCACGCTGCGGCGGCGTGACCTAGTGCCGCGCGACGCACTAGCTCGCGAGCGCGGCTTCCTCGCGCGCCCGCCAATTGACGGCGACGGTGCGGTCGCGATCGAACGTCGAGAGCGCGCGGGCGCGCTCTTCGCGCCGTTCGCGGAGCGCCGCTTCACGGCTCGCCCACCAGAGACGCGCGTCGCCGGCGGTCCACGGCGCTTCGTCCCTGCATTCATCGAGCAGCCGAGCGACTTCGAGCGCGCTCTCGGGCCGCGCCGACGGCGACTTTTCGAGGCAGCGGAGAATCACGGACCCGAGCAGCGTGGGCGGTTTTCCGAGCCGTTCGTGCGGGGGAACGGGCGGCGTGTGCAGGTGGTGGCCGCAGACTTCCATCGCCGTCGCCCCCGTGAAGGGCGGTTGACCGGTGTAGAGGTAGTAACCGAGCGCTCCCATCGCGTAGAGATCGCTCCTCGCGTCCACTTCCCCGGGCCGCGCGATGCTTTCGGGTGACATGTAGAGCGGCGTTCCGATGACCTGATCGACTCCCGTTGCCGACGTGCTCGCGTCGGCCTCGAGGGATTTCACGAGGCCGAAGTCCACGACCTTGACCAAGTCGGGGCTGCCGCGGCGCGAAACGAGGAGGACGTTCGCGGGCTTAACGTCACGATGGATGAGCCCTACGCCGTGCGCCTCTTCGAGCGCGCCCGCAATCTGACGCAAGAGGTGCACGACTCGACCCGGCGGCTGGGGGCCGTCGAACTCGACGAGCCCCTCGAGGTCGATGCCCTCGAGGTACTCCATCGCATAGTAGAGAACGCCGTCGGAGGTGCGGCCGTAGTCGTAGACGGCGACGGTGTTCGGATGGGTGAGCGAGCTCGTGAGCTGAACCTCGCGCTCGAAGCGCGAGAGGTTGTGCTCGCCGGCGCGCTCCACGGGCAGGAGCTTGATGGCCGTCGGGCGGCGCAACATCGCGTGCCGCGCCTTCCAGACCACGCCCATCCCGCCCTCGCCGATCTTCTCGACGAGCGTGAACTGGCCGAGCCTCACCGCTTCACGCACGCGCTCGCGCAGACCGAAAATCGTCCTCGAGGTGAGCGCCGTAAGGACGATCGTGCCGAGCAGAAGAACGACCGCGACGG
>DASUTR010000754.1:0-3847 GCA_036374535.1 Polyangiaceae bacterium | reverse complement strand
GCCGAGCTTGTTCTTCACGCTGTCGAGCACCGGCTGCGCGCGCTGTTCGCCGAACTCGAGCAGCGCCAGGCGGCCGAGCAAGATGTCGCAGGCAGCGAGCTTCGGATCGAGCGTTCGCGCCGCTTCATAGCGCTCGATGGCGCGTAGATCGCCGGCTCGTTCGAGCACGGCTCCGGCCGCGAGCTGGTAGTACGCATCGCGGCCGGCTTCCTTGTCCCATTTCGGAAGCTGCGCCGCGGCGCCGGCGAGGTCGCCTTCGACGAGGAACGAGGCCATGCGACCGAAGGCGAGATCTTTCTCGGCGAGTCCGACGGTGCGGCCTCGATGGATGGCCGAATCGATGCCGCGCGGCTCGCCGCCGAGCAACAGCGCTCCGAGTACGCGATTTTCGAGCCACAGGCGCGCGGCGCGCTGACTCAGCGAGTCGAGCTCGAACGCCTGGCTGAGCTTCTCGTCCGTGGCGCGGAGCTCGGCGACGCCTCCGGAATGGAGGAGCCGTTCGACCTCGCCGGCGAGCGCGTCGGCGCGCGCTTGTTTCTCGGCCTTGAGCTTCTTCGCGTAGTGCCAGCCGCCGATGCCCCCGCCCACGAGCAGGATCGACAAGATGCCGAACACCCACGGGCTGCGCGACTTCACCCGCGTCGGGCGCTCCCAGGCGGGCGTCGCTCCGCCTTGCGGCTCGAAGACGCCGACCCTCGCCAGGTGCTCGAGCAAAACGCCCGCGGGCGGAACGCCGGCCTCGTACGGACGGGTCGGCGGAGCGCTCGGCGAAACGTGCGGCGCAGGGTCGAGGAACGCGTTGTGCGACGGCGGCTCGATGCGCTGGACCGGAGGGGGCGGCGCCGAGCGCGGCCGCAGCGGTGGCGGAGCGAACGGCGAGGGCCGCGACGCCACGGCCGTCGCCGCATACGCCGGCGCGTGCGGGCGCGTCGGCGCGTCGAAGTTTCCGAGCATGACCCGATGCGTCGGTTCCTCGAGCGGGTTCTGGTGCACCATCGTCGCCGCGTCGTCCTCGAGCAGGTCCGCTTGAAGATCCGCGAAGCTCGTCGGTGCCGGAGGAGGCGGCGACGGCAACGTGCGCGTCACGGGCGCGCGAGCCGCGGGCGCGCGACTCGCCGACGCGCGAGCGGCGGGCGCGTGCGACGCCGGTGCCTGGGCTACGGGTGCGCGCGTGGCGGGCATGACGACGCGGCCCGCCTGCGCTCGCGGCCCGGCAGGCGGCGCCACGCCGATCATCGTCGGGGCACGAGCTCCGCGCTTCGCGCCGCGCGGAGCAACGGCGGGCGTCGGCGCCGGGAGCTCTTCCACCTGACTCACCTCTTCGGCGGAATCGAAGCGGGGAAGCGAGCCCGCGGCGGCCTTCGGATTCGTGATTTCTTCGCTGCCGAACGGCTGCGGTCGCACCTCGGGCGGAGGAATCGAAACCGAACGCGGAAGCGCCTTTTCGACTTCGCTCGCGACGGCGAGGGGGCCGACGCGCTTCTGGAGCGCGATGTAAAACGAGGCGCGGTCGTGCCAGTGACGCGTGTCGGCGTCGTCGAGCCCGAGCTGCATCGCGCGCACGAGGACCTTCTCCGCGCGCGACGCATCGCCGCGCCGGAGCAGCACTTCGCCGAGGAAGCGGAAGGGCTTGGGATTCGCGCCGCCCGTCTTGCCGGCGCTCACGAGCGCCGACTGCGCTTCGGGGAGCAGTCCGGCGTCGAGGTACATGCGGCCGACGGACAGCATCACGGCGGCGTCTTGCGCGTGCCAGGTCTGCGCCGTGGCGCCGACTTCCCGCACCAGCGCCTCCTGCCCTGTCGCGCCGAGATAGGCGCAGAGAGCCACGGTGGCGTCTGCGTCCGGGTTCGAACGCCAGGATGCGAAGAGCTCGTCGAGCGCACCCATTGACCTTCCGCAGGATAGGTCCATGTTCGCCGCATGACGAGCCTTTCTCGCCCGTCTCGTCCGTGTTCGAGGCCGGAACCTCGAACGCGAACACGACCAATGTCCCGAACTTCGACGCCTCCTACGGCCCGCCGGCCGCCTCGCGCCGCTGGCCAGGAGGGGCAAGCCGTGGCACGGGAGAGCGCGAACTACCTCGATGTGTGGCGTCTTCGGCATCTACGGGCACCCTGAAGCGGCCAAGCTCACCTACCTCGGGCTACACGCGCTCCAGCACCGAGGTCAGGAGAGCGCAGGCATCGTCACGACCGAGGGCAGCCAGCTCACGCTGCACCGCGGCATGGGTCACGTCATCGACGTCTTCCCACCCGACCAGCTCGAACGGCTGAGAGGCGACGTCGCCATCGGTCACGTGCGCTACTCGACCGCCGGGGGCTCGGTGTTGAAGAACGCCCAACCCATCGCCGTCGACTACTCGCGCGGCTCGATCGCCGTCGCCCACAACGGAAACCTCACGAACGCCGAGTCGCTCCGCGAGAGGCTCGAGGCACGCGGCTCGATCTTCCAGAGCACGAGCGATACCGAGGTCATCGTTCACCTCGTCGCCATCAGCACGCAACGCGCGGGTGAAGATCGCGTCGCCGACGCGCTCTCGCAGGTGCGCGGCGCCTATTCGCTCGTCTGCCTCACCCCCACGTCGCTCGTCGCCGCGCGCGACCCCATGGGCATCCGTCCGCTCTGTCTCGGCAACATGCGCGAGACGGGCGCGTGGGTCGTCGCGAGCGAGCCCACGAGCTTCGACCTCATCGACGCCGACTACACGCGCGACGTCGAGCCCGGCGAGATGGTGATCATCGACCGGAACGGTCTCAAGAGCACGCGCCCCTTCCCGGACACCGCTCGCCACACCTGCATCTTCGAGTTCGTCTACTTCGCGCGTCCCGATTCGAATCTGGACGGAGTGAGCGTCTACGAAGCTCGCAAGAATCTAGGCCGCGCCCTCGCCAAGGAGCACCCCGTCGACGCGGACGTTGTCATCCCCGTGCCGGACTCGGGCGTCCCGGCGACGATCGGTTACGCGGAAGCGGCGGGGATCCCCTTCGAGCTCGGGCTCGTTCGCAGCCACTACGTCGGGCGTACGTTCATCGAGCCGCAGCAGAGCATTCGGCACTTCGGCGTGCGTTTGAAGCTCAATCCGGTGAGCTCCGTGCTGAAGGACAAGCGCGTCGTCGTCGTGGACGACAGCATCGTCCGGGGCACGACGAGCCGGAAGATCGTCAAGATGTTGCGCGATGCCGGGGCGAAAGAGGTGCACCTGCGCATCTCGAGCCCGCCGACGAAGTGGCCCTGCTACTATGGGATCGATACTCCGACGCGCGGCGAGCTCATCGCGTCGAGCCACACCGTGGACGAGATCAATCAGTACATTACGAGCGACACGCTCGCGTACCTCTCGATCGAAGCGATGAAGGAAGCCGTCGTCTCCGCGCGCACGGGCGCCGCGGGGCGGAGCACGGGCCGCCATCTGCCGATCGCGGGGCAAGCCCTCGACACCGGCTCGTTCTGTCACGCCTGCTGGAGCGGCGAGTACCCGATCGCGTTCGTCCCGCATCCGCGCCAACGCCAAATGCGTCTCCTCGACTGCTAGCGCATAACCGAGGCCCGGAAGCCGGCTACCGCCCAGCGCGTGGACTCGACGCGCGTCCCAGCGCCCCCGCGGCGGCAGCGGATGCGGCTACTCGACCCCGGACGGCGGGCGTAGACTAGCCGAGGATGCTCGAGCGTCTTCCGAACGAGGTTTCCGTCTACGAGGTGTCGCTCCGCGACGGCTTGCAGAACGAAGCCAGGCCGATACCGCTCGAAGGCAAAAAGGAGCTCCTCGCCGCGCTGCTTCGCTCCGGCCTCCGGCGCATCGAGCTCACGAGTTTCGTATCGCCACGTTGGGTCCCGCAGCTCGCGGACG
>DASUTR010000753.1:0-7591 GCA_036374535.1 Polyangiaceae bacterium | reverse complement strand
CGAATCGCGCGTGCGCGGCGTGCGCTTCGGCGACGGACGCGAGCTCCACGCGCCGAACGTCATCGTCAACGCCGATCCGTTCACGATGCTCGAGCTCGCCGACGAGCGCGAATGGCCCGCCGACTACGTCACTCGCGTTCGAGCGATGGCGAAGCGTGGAACGACGCTCAAGCTGAACCTCGCGCTCGAGCGCATGCCGCGCTTTCGCTGCTTGCCCGACCTGCCGCCGGCGTTCGGACCGACCATTCACCTCTTGCCCGACGAGAAGGAAGTGCTCGGCGCGCTCCGCGAAGCCTTCGACGACGCCTGCTCGGGCCGCTTGCCCGCGTTTCCGAGCATCGAGTGGTACGTGCACTCGACCGTCGATCCGACCCTTTCCGACGAGCAGGGTCGCTTGAGCTCGGCCTTGTTCGTGCAGTGGGTGCCGTACGACATCGCGGGCTCGAGCTGGGAGGCCGAGAGCGAACGGTACGCGCGTCACCTGCTATCGATCTGCGATCGCTTCGCGCCCGGAACGAGCGAGCTCGTCGCGGATTTTCAGATCTTGCCGCCTCCGGCGATCGAAGCGCATTTCGGGATGCGCGGCGGTCACATCCATCACGTCGACAATTCGTTCGGCTTCGCCGATCGCCTGCCGCACGCGACGCCGATTGCCGGACTCTATTCCTCGAGCGCCGGCACGCACCCGGCCGGGAGCGTCATCGGCTGCGCCGGATACCTCGCGGCACGAAGGTGCCTCAGCGATCGAGGCCCGTGAAAACAACGGGTTTTACTTCTTGCGCCATTAGCCGGGTCGCCCGTCCACGCGTGGCGTGACGAGCGCGCGACCGAACGCGAAGACGTAGGTCAGAAACGCGACGGACCACAGGGCCGCCGCCGAGCCGAACAGGAGGGGCACGTGCTCGGGCGCGACGAGCGGGCCCACGACACGGAGCAGCGCCGCGACGGAGAGCGCGAGCATGGCGACCGCGGTGCTTTTCGGTGCGGCGAGCATCCGCCCCGTATGTCCGAGCGTGACGCGCGTCATCATGCCGAACGACAGGAGTCCGAGGCCGCCCGCCGTGACGGCGTGCAGTGCGATGCTCGACGGCAACCAGGGGACCAACGGCACGAGTCCGCGAAGGACGAGTCCTACGGCGACCCAGAGGTGGCCGAGGTGAAGGACCCAGAGCAGCGGGTTTCCGAGCGCGTGCCGCGGCCCGAAGAACGCTGCGCGAACGAGCAAGAAGGCGCCCGCGATTCCCGCGGGGATCGCGCTGAGCAGCAGGGGCGCCGAAGCCAGATCGAGCACGACGAGTAATGCGGTCGCGGCCGCCGCCGTTCGGTCGACGAACTTCGACTCTCGAATGTCGGTAGCGCCCGTTGCGTTGCGCGTGAACATGGGCACGACCCGCCCGGTCATCACGACGAGTGCGACCGTCACGAGGTCGACGCCGGCGGAACGCACGCTGAAGCCGTCATGCGCGATGGCGCCGAGCCGGTGAGCGTGCGAGGCGGCCGCCGCCAGGGCAAACCCGGAGAGCAGCGCCAAAAATCCGTAGTTTCGCCGGTTGCGCGCGGCGACGATGGGACGAGCGCACGCCGCGAGCAGCGCGAGCCAGAACGCGACGTCGACGACGGCCGCCGGGACGCCGCTGCCCGCGGGAACGAACGGCAAGACTCGCGCGCCGAGCCACGTGGCGACGAGCGCACCCAAGCCCCAACCCTCGAGGGTCGGGCGCGACGTCCAATTGCCGACAGCCGTCAAAAGGAATCCCGCGAGCACCGCTCCGGCGAAACCGAACACCATCTCGTGGGCGTGCCAGCCGAGCGGATTTTCCGGAGGCCGCCACGGCGGCGAACCGACGAGCGTTGCGACCCAGAACGGCACGCCAAAAGCGGCGAACAACGCGGCAGCGAGAAAGAACGGACGGAACCCCTTCGCGAACAGTGCGGTCCGTGACGGACCTCCGCGAACCGGCTCGCGCGTGAGCGCGACCAAGCGGAAAGGAGTGCGTTCCGAGAGGTGCTCGCCGGCCGTCGTGCTTTTCATGGCTCGACGTGCAGCATGCCCATCATGCCCGCTTCGGCATGATCGAGGATGTGGCAATGGAACGCCCACATGCCGGGGCGATCATCGTAGCGAACCGCGAGCTTCACGGTTCCGATGGGCGGGATCTCGATGGTGTCCTTGAGCTCGATGGGCCGCACCACGTTCCCCGCCTCGTCGAGCCTCTGGAAAAAGAAGCCGTGCAGATGGAATGGATGCGAAAAGCTCGACTGATTCGAAACGACGAGCGTCTGCGTGGTGCCGACGCGTGCGCGGATCGACGTCGCGTGAGAACCAGGCACGCCGTTGATGCCCATCTCCCAGGCGTTCTCGGTCTCGTTCATGGTGAGGGCGATCGGCACTTCTTCGGCCGTCGCGGTCTCGATCGCGCCGATCGACCGCGAGAGCTCGGGTAGCGGCGGCGAAGGCGCAAGCGGGCTCCGCACGACTCGCAACGTCAGGAGCGACGCCTCGGGCGTCGGATCCATCGGCAAGCCACGCGCTATCGGCAACGAAACGAGCTCCGCCGCCGTTCCCTCCACCCCGAGCGGTTCGAGCACCAGATCGAGCCGTTCTCCCGGCACGAGCACCGGCTCGTCGACGGCGACGGGCTCTTCGATGGCGCCACCGTCGCTGCCGATCTTCAAAAACGGACGTCCCGGGATGGAAAGTCGAAAGTAGCGAGCGCGCGCCGCGTTCAGGACTCGCAGGCGCGTTCTCCGGCCCTCGGCGACCTCGAGCGTCGGACGCACACGTCCGTTGACGAGCACGACGTTGCCCTCGCTTCCTATCGCAGCGTCGAGCGGATCATCCGACGGGGGGACGATCCGGCCGTCGTCATCGAGATCGACGTCGGACAAGACGAGCACGGTCTCGTCGCCGATGTCCTCGGGCTCGTCCGGATCGACGACCAGGATCGCGCCGTAGAGACCGTTCCCCATCTGAACGACCGTGTCGCAGTGCGGGTGGTACCAGTAGAGTCCCGCGTCCGGCAGCTCGAACTCGTAGTCGAAGCTTCCTCCCTGCGGGACGGGCGGCTGCGTCACGTCCGGCACGCCGTCCATCGCGTTCGGTAACCGAATGCCGTGAAAATGCAGCGTCGTCACGTCAGCGAGGCGATTCTCGAAGTGCACCTTCAAGCGGTCGCCCCGGTTCGCCCGAATGAGCGGCCCCGGTACGTGTCCCGAATACGCGGCCAAGCGAGTCGTACGGTTGCGGGCGAGCTCGAGCGTGGCAGGAGCCGCCGTGACCCGAACGGCGACGACGTCCTCACGAGGATCTTCGTCGGGCAATTCGGCGAGAGCGAGGTCTCCGTTTCGCGATCGAGGCGCCGTTTCGTTCGGAGCCGAGCACGCCATTGCGAACAAGGCGGCGCCCGCAGCCATCGAGCACACGCAAGCGTGCAGCGCCGGCGCTCGGACGAGTATTCGCACGCTAGGTCTCGAAGCAACGGACGTGCCACCGCGAGCACCCGCTCGGATCCACGCTGAGCGTCGAATCCGCGCAATGCTTCCGCTTGCCGCGGGGGCTGCCGCAGAATTTGCGCGCTCGGGCCGACGCGCTCGCCGTTACTTCTGCACGCCGATATTGTTGATCGCCACGTCCGACGCGATGATCTGTGCCACGCGACCCGTATCGAGGTCGATCTCGCGCGCGCCGTACACGAAGGCGCTGCCGCCGGGCGTGACGTAAACGTGGTCGCTGCCGACGGCCATCGTGCCTACGCCGCCATCGGTCGAAAAGTCGTACGTGTCGACACGCTCGCCGGTTCGAGGATCGAAGCGAACGACGATGCCCGGCTCGTCGAGCAGCAGGAAAACGCCGCGCGAGTTCGCGTCGAACTCGAGGTACGTCTCGAAGTCGGTGAGGTCGCTGAGGTCGGCGACCGCTCGGGGCGTGAGCGTCGCCTTGTCGATGCTCAGCAAGCGAAGGCTCGCGGTGTCGATGACCCAGAGCGTATCGCCCGAATCCGCCATGTAGCCGTAGCCGTAGAACTCGCCGAACGTGTCCGGCTCTTCCGGATCCTGACCGAGAGCGACCCGGGCGCGCACCTCGAGCGTCGCCGGATCGACGCGCAAGAGCTCGATGGCGTTCCACTGCATGATCCAGAGATCGGTGCCGTCGTGGATGATTCCCGTTGGATAGCCGACGCCGTCGAGAATGTCCGCCTGCGTCACGACCTCGAAGGTGGACGCGTCGATCCGCACGATGGGCGGTTGGATGTTGTACTCGGGCGAGCTGAACGCGTAGCCGTCGGCGAGCGCGACGTGGTAAATGTTGATGTTCTCGCTCTCGCCGAAGGGCGTGAGGTCGACCTCGGCAACGACTTCCTCGGCGTTGCGGTCCACGACGGCCAGGTGACCGTCGTCGCGCGCGAGCCAGACCTGCTCGTCCGAAATCGCCATCGTGTTGATCGCGACGTCGCTCTCGGCAAGGTCCACGATGGGGACTTCGAGCACGACTTCGTGCGACCCCGTGTCGAGCCCGCGCAGTGTCGGAAGAAACGAGCTCACCGTCCACAAGATGCGTCCGCTCGGCGTGCCGGATCCCGTGCCGCCCGAATTTCCGCTGCCGGAGCTGCCACCGCTGCCCGAGGTGCCGCCGCCAGAGCTCCCACCGTTCGACCCGCCGCCGCTCCCGCCGGTCTCGCCGGCCGCTTCACCGTCACCACCGCTTCCGCAGCCGGTCAGCGCGAACAGCGCTGCCGCGCTCAAGAACGAAACCAACGCCCCATACGCTCGAACGGTCGCCATGTATGCTCGTATCCTACGTCGGCAGGCGGCGAATCTACCCGCGCGTCAGCCCCCGCTCGCATTTTCGAGGCGCCCAACGCGTGGGCCGCCCGACCGAACCGATCGTCGGCTCAACGAATCGTGAGGCTTCGCTTCACGGTCACCGCGTTTCCCGTGAACTCGGGAATGCGAATCTCACGCAGCCGCTGGACGATGCAGTCTCCGGTGCGCGTTCCCGCGTAGCTCGTCGTCGTGACGGCGGCGCTCGACACGCCGCCAGCGGGCGCAAATGTCACCATGACGCTGGCTGGCCCCTTGGGATCGCCTGCCTGCTTGCATGCCTTGAGGCGCGGCGCGACACCGTCGATCGCGGTCTTTGCCGCCTTGGCGTTGAACGCGGGCGGAGAACGCTTCGCTGGCGCTGCGATCGCGACCGCTTCCGCGCGCGGCTCGGGCGCGGGCGCGGCAGGCGCAGCCGGTGCCGCGGCGACGGAGGGACTCGGCGGAGCATCCGAAGCATGAAGGGGCGTCGCAGCCACGAATTCCGGCGAACGATTGGGTTGCACCAAGCGTCCCGTCATGGCTCCGACCAAGAACGCAATGACGATGGCGCTGCCGCCGACGACCATCCACGGGCGAGTTGGGCGAGTGCTCAGGAAGGTCGAGCGCGGGACGAACTCGTCGCTGATTTCGACCGCCGGTGCCAGGGACGAGAGGGGGGCCGAGGATTCGACACGAGCGGGCGGTATGGACGCGGAAGCGGGCGCGACGTCAGACCCAGCCGCTGGTTGCTCGTCGGTTGGTGCCCGCGCCGGTGCAACGGGTGCCGGTGCTGCAACGGGTGCCGGTGCTGCAACGGGTGCCGGTTCCGCCGTCGACGGCGCGCTCACCACTTTCGCTGCTTCCGCCGCCGTCACGTCTCCGGTCGACGACGATTCGATCGTCGTCGCTTCGTTCGCTCGCGGCGTCCCGTTGGACGTCATTTGCGGGTAGCTTGGCTCGAACGATCGCGGCCGACCAGCGCATAAATCGCCGTGCCCTCGCGCTTCGATTACGGCTCACGCATCGACGACGGATTAACGATTTCGGCTGACGTCGCGCAAAATGAATTGCCGACTCGCACCAAACCCTACTCCCGCCTTCATTGAAGGGATGTTGCGCTCGGGTCAAGCTGATCGATGGACGGCGATCTCCGTCCCACGGCGAAAAGTCGACGCCTTCAGGCGTTCCGCCGAAGACTCATCCGCAAGGTCCCCGCTTGGTACTCCCCGTGGGCGCACCTCGCCGGAACCGTCGGCGTCGGCGTTGCCACGCTGTGCGCGGCGGCTCCGCGACTCGAAGGCCCCGCGCCGTCCGATTTCATCACGATCCCCGTCGCGCTCGTGTTCGCGAACCTCGTCGAATGGCTCGCTCACAAGCACCTCATGCACCACCGGCGCCGCCCGTTCACGGTGCTCTTCGATCGTCACACACCGGAGCACCACGGCGTTTACGGTTACGAAACCATGGCGATCGAGGATCCTCGCGAGCTTCGCCTCGTGCTGATCCCGGCGCTCGGCGTGCTCGGCATCGTCCTGCTCGCGGCGCCCGCCGCGCTCGTGGCGGGACTCCTCGTGAACGACAACGTGGGCTGGCTCTTCTTGATGACGGCGGCCGTGTACGTGGTCGGCTACGAGCTCTCGCACCTCGCCTACCATTTGCCGGAACGTTCGCTCGTGTACCGGCTACCGTTTCTCCGCGCTCTGCGCGAACACCACGCGCGGCATCATCATCCCGAGCTCATGCAGAAGGCGAACTTCAACGTGACCCTTCCGCTCTTCGACGCGCTGTTCGGCACGCTCGCGTCCGCCGGCGACGTCGAAAAAGCCGTGAACCGAGCGCGAGCATCGGCTCGAAGGCACGCGAGTCCCCGTAGGGGAGAATGATTCGTCAGTCGACGCGTTCGACGTGAAAGCGCCGGCCCTTGATGCGGCCTTCGCGAAGGCTCGAAAGTGCTCGCTGACTGACGCTCTTTTTGACCGCGACGAACGCGAACCGATCGTGAATTTCGATCTTTCCGACGTCGTCACCGCCGAGGCCGCCGGCTTCGCCGGTGAGCGCGCCGAGGATGTCGCCCGGCCGCAGCTTGTCCTTGCGGCCGCCGGAAACGCGCAGGGTATCCATCGGCGCGTCCCGCGAACTGGTTTTCGCCGCCGCCGTCTCGGTCGCGACCGCTCCGCCCGAGTTTCGTGCCTTCGGTCGAACCCGCTCGAGCGGAACGCCCGTGTCCTCTTCGACGGCTTCCAGCTTGGGCTCGTCAGCCGGCGTACACAGCGATATCGCGAGCCCCGATTTTCCGGCGCGCCCGGTGCGCCCGATGCGATGCACGTAAACCTCGGGCTCTCGTGGCAGGTCGAAATTGACGACCAGATCGAGGCTCTCCAGATCGATGCCGCGGGCGGCAACGTCGGTCGCCAAGAGCACGCGGGTGCTGCCGTTGCGAAACTTCGCCATCACCCGCTCTCGGTCGCGTTGCTCCAGATCCCCATGCAGCGACGCAACGCTGCTCCCCGTCGCGCGGAGCGAGAGCTCGAGCTCCGCTACGGTGACCTTCAGATTCGCGAACACCAGGGCCGATTGGTGCGGGTGGTTCTCGAGCACCCAACGCAACGTTTCGCGCTTCTTTTCGGCGCTGCAAGGCACGACCTGCTGCACGATGTCGGGTCGCTCCTCGGCGTCTTCATCGAAACCGACGCGTGCCGGCGCTTTCTGGTGTTTCTCGCCGAGCGAGCGGATCGTCGCTGGAAATGTCGCCGAGAAAAAGACGGTCTGGCGCGTGGCGGGAAGCGCT
>DASUTR010000752.1:0-9150 GCA_036374535.1 Polyangiaceae bacterium | reverse complement strand
GATCGGGTGGTGGAGCTGCTCCTCCGTGAAGCCGAGGTCCCGGAGCGCGTCGTGCTCGAGCGTGATGGGCTGCTTGCAGTCGACGCAGATCTTGCGAGCGAGGCGCTGGGCGAGCACCAGGTTCACGCTCGCCGTGATCAGGAACGGCTCCACGCCCATGTTGAGCAGGCGCGAGATGGTGGCCGGCGCGTCGTTCGTGTGCAGCGTCGAGAGCACGAGATGGCCGGTGAGGGCCGCCTTCACCCCGATCTCCGCCGTCTCGAAGTCGCGGATCTCGCCGACCATGATGATGTCCGGGTCCTGGCGCAGGAAGGACCGGAGCGCCATCGCGAAGTTCAGCCCGATGTCGTCGTGCATCTGCACCTGGTTGATGCCGGGCAGGTTGTACTCGACCGGATCTTCGGCGGTGCTGATGTTGACGCCGGGTTTGTTGAGCTCGCTCAGCGCGGAGTAGAGCGTGGTCGTCTTGCCGGAGCCGGTGGGACCGGTGACGAGCACCATGCCCCAGGGCTGGTTGATCGCCCACTGGAAGTCCTTGAGCGGCTTCTCGTCGAAGCCGAGCTTCGCCATGTCGAGCTGCAGGTTGCCCTTGTCGAGCAGGCGCAGCACGACCTTCTCGCCCCACATCGTCGGCAGCACCGAGACGCGAAAGTCCATCTCGCGGCCCATGCCGAGCTTGAGCTTGATGCGTCCGTCTTGCGGCAATCGCCGCTCCGCGATGTCGAGCTGGCTCATGATCTTCAAGCGGCTCACGAGCGCGCTCTTGAGCTTGAGCGGCGGCGTCATCTCTTCGTGGAGCACGCCGTCGATGCGGTAGCGAACGCGCAGGCGTTTCTCGTAGGGCTCGAGGTGAATGTCGCTCGCGCCCTTGCGGATGGCGTTCAAGAGGAAGACGTTGACGAGACGAACGACGGGCGCGTCGGCGCTCGCGCGCTCGAGCTCGAGCGCGTTCACGTCCTCGTCGTCGGCCTTGAAATCGATGTCGTCGTCGTCGAGCTGAAGGTCGGCCATCACCTCCTCGTAGGAGGGGCCGGCGTTGTAATAGCGGTCGACGGCCGCCTGGATCGCCGTTTCGCTCGCGACGACGGGCTCGACGTTGTAGCTCGTGAGAAACTTGATGTCGTCCATCGCGTTCAGGTTCGTCGGATCGCTCATCGCGACGATGAGCGACTGACCGGAACGCGAGACGGGAATGATCTTGTGCTTCTCGCAAACCTCGCGCGACACGAGCTTCACGACGTCCGAGTCGATCTCGTACTCGTCGAGGTTGATCGCCGGCAGGCGATACTGTGACGAGAGAAAGTTCGTGATCTCGCCGTCGGAGATGTATCCGAGCTTCGCGAGCGTGAAGCCGAGGTTTTGCCCCGACTTCTTCTGCTCGTCCTGCGCTTTTCGGAGCTGCTGGAGGCTGATGAGCTTTTCCCTGACGAGCAGCTCACCGAGTCGGCTTTGGGACATCGCGAGGACTGAGAAGACTATCAGTCCGGGGTCCCGGGCACCCAGCCGAAATCCGCCGGCTTCGACGGCCGAAATGTCGGGTAAGGTAGGTACGCGTCGCGTCCTCCTTGACGGGGACCCCGGTCGGCCGAACATTAGGGCCGATAATTGTTACATCGGTAATGTGCGGGTTTGGGGCCACCACCCCGACACCTCGCGTGACCTCGACCCAATCCTTCTGTATTGGCCGGACTGAAAATGGCGAAGACCTACAGTGATCTGTTTGCGGAGGTTCGCGGCTCGGTGAAAATCCTGCCGCTCGACGAGCTCAAGAAGCGCTTCGACGAGCGTGCGAAGCAGCCTTTCACGCTCGTGGACGTTCGCGAGAAAGAGGAATTCCGCGCCGGGTACATCCCGGGCGCCGTCTCGATGCCCCGCGCTTACCTCGAGCAGCAGTTCGAGCAGAAGCTTCCCGATCGCAACGCCGAGATCATCGTGTACTGCGCGGGCGGTACGCGCAGCGCGTTCGCGGCCAAGACGCTCTCGGAACTCGGCTACACGAACGTTCTCAGCGCGAACCCCGGCTACGTGCGCTGGAAGGATCTTCAGTACCCCGTCGAGCTCCCGCCACAGCTCACCCCCGCCCAGCTCGATCGCTACTCGCGCCACATCCTTTTGCCGGAGGTCGGCGAGCGCGGCCAGGAAAAGCTGCTCAAGGCGCGCGTACTCCTGCTCGGCGCCGGCGGCCTCGGGGCCCCGTCGTCGCTCTACCTCGCCGCGGCGGGCGTCGGCACCATCGGTCTCGTCGACGCGGACGTGGTCGACGCGTCGAACCTCCAGCGCCAGATCGTTCATGCGACGAGCCGCATCGGCATGAAGAAGGTGGACAGCGCCGAAAAGGCGCTCGTCGATCTGAACCCCGACGTGAAGATCGTGAAGTTCGAGGAGCGCCTCTTGAGCTCGAACGTCGATCGCATTTTCGGTGAGGGGTGGGACGCCATCGTCGACGGGTGCGACAACTTCCCGACGCGTTACCTCGTGAACGACGCGTCGCTCTTCCACAAGATACCGGTCATCCACGGCAGCATCTTCCGCTTCGACGGACAGGTGACGACGTTCATGCCGTGGGACGGACCCTGCTACCGCTGCCTGTACCCGGAGCCCCCGCCGCCCGAGCTCGCGCCGTCGTGCGCCGAAGCCGGCGTGCTCGGCATTCTGCCGGGCATCGTGGGGACGTTGCAGGCGACGGAAGCCATCAAGCTCATCCTCGGCAAGGGCGACATCCTGAAGGGGCGCCTCCTCACCTACGACTCCATGCGGATGACGTTCCGGACGCTCAAGCTCCGGCGTGACGACAAATGCCCGGCCTGCGGCAAGAACCCGACGATCAAGGAATACATCGACTACGAAGGGTTCTGCGCGGGCACCGCGAACGTCCACTGAAAGCTCGGCCTTTGCGGCGCGTTTCGCCCATAGCGCCGGCGCTCGGAGTCCGAGTAGACTCGCCGGGCTCTCTCGGCCCTCGCGCCGGCGAGGCTTCTTGAGAAGGAGTTGATGGTGATGCTGAACTCGAAACGGTCCTCGCTCGTCCTAGCGGCTCTCGCCCTCGTTGCCTGCGGTGGCGACGACAAGCAGGCCGCCGCACCCGTCGCGCAGCAGTGCCCGCCCGGCCAGTATTTCGACGGCCAGATCTGCCAAGGCGCCGCGCCGGCGAACACCGCAACGCCCGCTCCGACGACGCCGGGCGCTGCGCCGGTCGCCACTGCGCCCGGAGCTCCCGCTCCCGTCGTCACGGCACAAGCAGGTCCGACCGCGACCCCGCTCGATCCGGCTGCGGCCGCCGCGGCGACGCAAGCCATCAACCTGCTCTCTCCGCAGAGCGCGCCGGGAGCGAAGCCCGTCGGCTCGGCGATTGCGGGTCAGTTCCAGCAGGGTCAGTCGCTCGAGGGCCAGGTCCAGATGCAGCCGAACAAGTGCTACACGATCGTCGGCGTCGGCCTGCCCCCCGTGCAGAACCTCGACATCCAGCTCGCGCCGTTCGTCGCGATGCCGGGTCTGCCCGCGATGGTGCTCGCCGCCGACCAAACCGTCGGCCCGAACGCCGTCATCGGCGAAAAAGCCGCCTGCTACAAGTCGGGCCCCATCGCCGTCCCCATGAAGGTGATCGTCACCGTCTCGCAGGGTTCGGGAGTCGCGGCCGTCCAAGTTTACGAAAAGTAGGGAACAGCCGGTCGCGCGTGGCGCGATCGGAGGAACCGCCAAGACGCCAAGGCCGCCAAGCTTCGCCAAGGAGAGGCTGGTCGAATCGACCACCAAAATTCTCATCTTGGCGAGGCTTGGCGCTCTTGGCGTCTTGGCGGTTGGCTCGGACGCCCCCGACGAGTCAGCTCGGCGTGTACTCGGGCCAGCTCGTACCGAGCTTCGGGTCTTTGGTCCGGCGGCGGAGCTCGAAGTTCGTGACGAGGACGCTCAGGGCTTGAGCGGCGGTGGCGAGGGCGACGCCGGCGACGACGTCGATGATCCAGTGCCAGCGCAGGAACATCGTCGCGCCGATGATGTTCAGCGAGAAGAAGCACACGATCGGCCACGTGTACCGGAACGGGATGAGCTCGCGGTGGCGGAACGAATAGAGGGCGATGAAGAGCGGCGCGGCGGTGTGAAGCGACGGGAAGATGTCCTTCAGGGCGCCTCCTTCCGACACGCTCTGCATCACGACGTCGAGCCAGAGCCCGTCGGGGAGGGCGTGGCGAAACTCGTCGGCCACCGCCCGGTACGGCCCGTATCCGGGCACGAGTACGTAGAGCGTGTGCCCGGCGCAGAAGACGAACAGCATGCCGAACGTGAACTCGCCGAGGAGACGCTTGCTCCGCGCGAGCAAGAGAATCGGGAGGACGTGAACGGCGAGGACGAAGAAGTATCCGAAGTAGAAGAACGCGAACCACTCGGTCGTGGTGTTCGAAACCCAGCGGTCCATCACGATCGCCGGCTCGCCGCCGAACAGCAGCATTCCGAGGCCGTGTAACTCGCGGTCGAGCGACGCCGGGTTCAGGAACGGCAGCATCTCGCGGAAGAAGAAGTAAGAGAGCTGGACCGTTCCGTAGATGGTCAGACGGTAAAGAAGCGCTACGAGTGGACCCTTGCCGCGGACCGGTCCGCGAACCACGACGAGCGCGGCGAGGAGAGCCAGCAAAAGCACGACGACGCGTTCCTGGCAGTGATCGCGCAGGGGGCCCGCGGGGCGCGTTGCGACGGCGACGTTCAGGAACGTGAGGTACGCGAGCACGATCCAATCGTGCACGGCCAGACTCCGCACGCAGTCGAGGAGACTGCGTCCCGTTCCGCGCGCGCGGTGGTGGTCCGTTCGTGCGGGCGCGGCTTCGAGCGCTCCGGACGGCATTGGGCGAGGCCGCTCCCTACCACAACGCCGGGAGAGCTGTGTTAGCTTGTCGCGCCGCTATGAAGCCCTTCGGCCGTTTTTCCGCACTGTCCATGCTGTTCGCCGTCCTCGGTCTCGCCCCCTCGGCGGGGGCCTTCCCGGGGTTCATGGCGGGCAAGAGCAAGCCGCCGGTCGTCCACTCGACCCACGTCTCCATGATGAAGAAGGGGCCCGTCACGGTCGTGAGCGTGATGCCGGACTACCAGGGTTCGCTCGAGCCGTTCGCGCTCGTCCTGGCCGTCCCCGCCGACGCCGGACCGGAGCACGTCGTCACGATCAAGCGTGAGTTCGTCGATCGGCTCGACATGCTGAGCGCTCCGCGTTTCTGGGAGTTCTGGGAGCAAGACCCCTGTGACCAGGGGCCCGTGGAGCAAGAGTGGCAGCGCGACCTCAGCGTGAAGGGCACGGGATTCCTCGGCGGCGGCCCGATGGGCGAGCCGGGCGGGCGCAAGGTCGAAAAAGAGCTGTCGTTCGACACGAAGGCGAAGCAAAAAGAAGGCGAATACAAGATCACGGTGCTCGAGCCGGGGGCTTCGCCCGTCGCGTGGCTCACGAGCCGCGGCTACGCGGCGCCGCCCCGCGCCGACGAGGTGGTCGCGCCCTACCTCGGACAAGGCATGCGCTTCGTCGTGGCCGAAGTCGACACCAAGCGCATCGAGCTCATCGGCGGTGACCGCGCACAGCTTTCGCCGATCCGCTACTACACCGAGCAGCCGTTCGACACGCTGCCCAATCGGCTCGGCCTGTTGAACAAGCCCCAGAACGACAAGCAGGAGCTCGTCGTCTACGTGCTCGACCAGGAAAAGCGCTTCGAGACGGCGAACTACACGAACGTGAAGCCGCCGACGAACGTCGAGGTCGAATTCGACGTGAAGGAGCGCATCGGCGAATTCTACAACGCCCTCTACGACATCATTCTGGCGAAGACGCCGGAAGCGTTCCTCACGGAGTACGCTTGGTCCGTCGACGGTTGCGGGCAACCCTGCGCGACGGAGCCGCTCGCCATCAGCGAGATCCTGAGCCTTGGCGCCGACGTGTTCGAGCTCTCGGTGCCGGACGAAGAGAAGCACCCGAAGCCGCCCGAGCTCACGAAGGAAGAAAAAGAGGCGAACAAGGAGCTCTGGAAAGAGCTCAAGCCGAAGGAGCGTAAGGAGAAGGAGAAGGCACTCGAGGAGGATCGCACGAAGGTCGCCGAGGTGAAGGCGCTCGTCGCGCGCAACAAGTTCGTCCTTTCGCGTCTCCATTACCGCTACGACGAAAAGACGCTGAGCCGCGATCCCAAGTTCGTCGCCGCTTCGGGCGCCGTCGAAGGCGGCATCGCGCTTCCGAAGGGCGAGAAGCGCGAAGCGACCCTCGAGGTGAAGAGCGCCTCGGAGAATCGCCTGCAGACCCGCTACAACAACTTCCACAACTGGAAGCCGGTCATCAAGTGCCAGAGCCCGGATCGCTTTCGCTGGGGTAAGTCGCCTCCCGACTACCGCGGCCTCCGCAAGACGTGGATCGCCGAAGATCTCACGCGTAAGAGCCGAACGCAGATCAAGCCCGCGAAGATGGTGAAGACGCCGCTTCCGGAGCTCGGGCTCGGCCTGCAGAAGGAACCCGCCGACGCGGGCGCGGACGCGGGAGCGGAAGACGCCGGCAAAACCCAGAGCTGCGGCTGCCGCACCGTCGGCAAGCCGTCGCGAGGCGGCGCCTTCGCGCTGCTCGCCTTCGCGCTCGCCGCATTCGGGCTCGTCCGTCAGCGGGCCGCGAGCTCGGCGGGCGGTTCGATGCCGCGTACGCCGCGCGCTGCGAAGTAACTTCGAAACGCGTCGCGCGCCACTTCCGCCGCCTTGCGCCGCCACACGGCGCCGTTCTCGAGCAGCACGCTCACGGCGACGCGCGGCGCGCGGGAAGGCGCGAAGCCGATGAACCAGCTCGCCGCGCCGTCGGCGCCCGTGGGCTTCAGCGTGCCGGTCTTGCCGGCCACGCGGACGCCGGGAAGGAGCGCATGGCCGAGATCGTCGTGGAACGCCGAATACGCCGTGCCGCCCTCGACCGTGACTTCCATCATGCGGGCAAGGCGGTGCGCCGTGGTCGATCCGAGCACACGTCCCATGATTTCGAGCTCGTTCGGCGCCGAATAGTCGCCGGCGCGGGCGACGATGCGGAGGCGCGGCGAGAGCCCGCCGTTCGCGACGACGGCGGCGAGGTAAGCGCCACCGAGCGGGCTCAAGCGCGACCCCTCGAATCCGGCGGCCGTTCGCGCGAAGTCGAGGTCGCCGTATGGTACGCGCAGGGAGCCGACGGGAACCGGAAAATCGAACGGCACGTCGTGGTTCATGCCGATGCGCTCGGCCACTTCGAGCAGATCCGTTCGCAGCAAGCGATGCGTCGCGAGCTGGGCGTAGGCGGCGTTCTTGCTGTGGCCGAGCGCCTGGAAGAAGGGCCCGCAGCGAACGTCGCCGCTCCGCGGCGGGTCGAGGTGACGGCGTTCGATCCCATGGGTTCCGCCGGCGATGCAGACGCGTTCGGAAGGCACGACGTTCGCGCGCTCGAAGAGCGCCGCGGTCGTGACGAGCTTGAAGACGCTCGCCGCAGGCGCGCGCGCGGTCGTCAGTTCCGAGCGGCTTGCGTCGCGCCGCCGTTCCGCCCAGGCGAGCACGCGGCCGCTGCGGAGATCCAGGAGCAGGATCGCACCGGCCCGGGGACGTGCGCCTTCGAGCAAGCGTTCGGCGTCCCGCTGAGCGGCCGGATCCAAGGTGAGCTCGGCGGTACCCCCGGCTCGAAGGGGCGCGACCACGGCGTTCGGTCCCACCCGCAGGCGGGCGAGGTCGACCTCGGGAACGCGTTCGGAGGACGGCGGCGCCGGCTGGACGGCCCCGGAAGCGGGTCGCGCTCCCGCGGGTGGTGGGGGAGCGCTCGCGGCAGCCGTGGAGCCGGCCAAGAGGCCGGCCAAAAGCAAAAACACGCTGCGCACGGCTCATCTAAAGCCTCAGGACGACCCCGGCCAAAACCCCTGCAGCGAAACATTGACGCCGTGTAGTCAAGAGACCTACCATTACCTACATGGAGGCCGCATGAGACATCGTTTCAGTCTGAGAGCGCGCACCGATTTCAGGGTCACGGCTCGTTGGGGCGGTCGAAAGACCTCGTGTCGCGGGGTCGAGGTGTCCTCGAGCGGCATCGTGGTGGACGGGGGGACGCTGCCCGCCGACGGCGGCCCGTTCTGGGTTTGGCTCGAGCTCGAGCTTCCCGAGCGCCTCCGGCCCATGAAGGCGCTCGCCCGGCCGATCTGGTCGTTCGGCTCGCTCCGCGCCCTGAAATTCGTGCGGCTCTCCGACGACGACCGCTTGTCGCTCGCCGAACACGTGGATCTGTCCGCGCGCCGCGGTCTTCCCCTGAACTGAGAAAACCCATGCTGTCTACCCGTTCCTTCCGTTCGCTTTCCTCGCCCGTCGTCGCCTTCCTGTTCGAGGCGGCTGCCTCGAACACGCTCGTCCGCTTCGCGTCGGTGCTCGCGCTCGGCGCCGGCATGACGAGGTGCGTCCCCGCGAAGAGCTACGACGAGGCACGCACCGCCGCCGAGAGCGAGCTCACGGCGCACGGCCGCACGCGCCAGCGGCTCGAGGCCGCGCACGAACGCATCCGCACGCTCGAGCAGTCGCTCGCAGAGCGCGAGCGCGCTCTCGAGACGGGCGAGTCTTCCGTCGCCGCGGCGAAGCTCGAGACGGTCGTGGCGAGCAAGGACAAGGAAGCCGCGA
Organism: Polyangiaceae bacterium; assembly: GCA_036374535.1. Lineage (GTDB taxonomy): Bacteria > Myxococcota_A > Polyangia > Polyangiales > Polyangiaceae > PMG-095. Next base: position 534 of record DASUTR010000752.1, on the reverse strand, counting down.
TGGATCTCGTCGAGCAGCTTCGCTCCGAGCTCGCGCGCACCGGAAACCACCTGGTCGCTTTCTCGGACGAGAAGCGCGATCTCGCGCGGGCCGTCATGCTCGCCGAGGAGCGCGTGAAGAGCCTCGAAACCGCGGAAAAGAACATCGACGAGCTCCTCGCTACGGCGGGCGACCTCTCGGTCGCTCTCGGCGCGACCGCCAAAGACCAGGGGATCGAACTCGGCGCGCGCGACGGCCAAATCGTCCTTTCGATTCCGGCGGCGAAGCTCTTCGCCGACGGAGCCGACGCGCTCGTCGTCGATGCGGTGCCCGTGCTCGGCGCCGTCAGCACCGTGACGAACGAGCATCCGCGTATCCGCGTCGTGCTCGCCGCGCCTCAAGGCGACGAACGCGGCGCCGCGAGGGTAATGAGCCTCGGGCAGGCGCTCGTCGAGCGCGGCCTGCCCCAAGCGCGCCTGGAGATTCCCGCCATCGAGCCGAAGGCCGCGCCGGTCGCGACCGAGTCGGCTCCTTCGCCGGCTCCGGCGGAGGGCG
>DASUTR010000751.1:0-4643 GCA_036374535.1 Polyangiaceae bacterium | reverse complement strand
GGGGCCCTGTGTCTGAGCAGGCTTCTGAGCCTGCGAGTTCGGGGAGGGGCCCGCGGGGGAGAAAGGAGCCGGAGGCGGGACGCTCAGCCAGACGCTTCGTTGCGCTCCAGGCGCGAGCGAACACGACTCCATGCGAGAGGGAAGCCAGGAGGACGCGACGGGTCGACCGGGGTCGGCGAGGGGCCCGCGAGGGGGCGGCGGGGTCAGCTCTTGGCGTCGCCGCGGGCGAAGATGGACGCGACGTAGTTCAAGACGTCGGTCGCGCTCACCTCGTTGTACCCGAAGTAGCGGATGAGCCGCGCCTTGATGATGTCGATCTTCTCTTGCGTCTCGCGGTCGACGACGGCCGAGACCAGCGTCTTCAGCTTGATGCTGTCCTTCTGGTCTTCGAACAGCTTGAGCTCGAGCGCGCGGCGCAGCCGATCGTTCGTCTGCCAGTCGAACTTCTTCCCTTCGACGGCCTTCGCCCCGATGAAGTTCATGATCTCACGGCGGAAGTCTTCCTTCCGGTTCTCCGGGATCTCGATCTTTTCCTCGATGGACCGCATCATCCGATCGTCGGGCTCTTCGTCCTGCCCGGTGTAGCGGTTCTTCACCTTCTCTTTGAGGGTGTAGGCCTTGATGTTGTCGATGTAGTTCGCGGCAAGCTTCGAGATCGCTTCCTCGTCCGCGCTGATGGCGCGCTGGACCTCGTTCTTGACGATCTCTTCGTACTCTCGCTTCACGGTCCCCACGAGCTCGCGGTAGCGCTTGCGCTGATCTTCGCCCGTCACGAGCGAATGGTGCGTGAGCCCTTTCTCGAGCTCGTTCAACACCATGAACGGGTTGATGGTTCCCTCGCCCTGCTCGCTCACGAGCGCGTTCGAGATCTTGTCCTGCACGTAGCGCGGGCTGATGCCCTCCATTCCCTCGCGCTTCGATTCCTTGCGGAGCTCCTTGACCGTGTCTTGCGTGTACCCGGGCAATACCTTGCCGTCGTAGAGCTTGAGCTTCTGCAGCGCCTGGAGGTTGTGCTTCTTCGGCTCCTCGAGGCGCGTGAGCACCGCCCACATCGCGGCGACCTCGAGCGTGTGGGGGGCCACGTGCTTACCGCGCACCTTCTCTTGACCGAAATCCTTCTCGTAGATGCGGATCTCGTCGGTGAGACGCGTGATGTAGGGGATGTCGATCTTGATGGTGCGGTCGCGGAGCGCTTCCATGAACTCGTTGTTCAAGAGGCGCCGGTACTCGGCCTCGTTCGTGTGACCGATGATGAGCTCGTCGATGTCGGTCTGCGCGAACTTCTTCGGCTTGATGCGGTGTTCCTGCGATGCACCGAGGAGGTCGTAGAGGAACGCGACGTCGAGCTTCAGCACCTCGACGAACTCGACGATGCCGCGGTTCGCGATGTTGAACTCACCGTCGAAGTTGAAGGCGCGCGGATCCGAGTCCGAGCCGTACTCGGCGATCTTCCGGTAGTTGATGTCGCCCGTGAGCTCGGTCGAGTCCAGGTTCTTCTCGTCTTTCGGCTGGAACGTGCCGATGCCGACGCGATCCTTTTCCGAGAGCACGAGACGCTTCACGCGCACGTGGTTTTCGACGACCTTGCCCCAGTCCCCCTTGTAGCGCTGCATGAGGCCGCTGAAGATGAAGCGGCTCGCCGGATCGAGGTCTCCCTCGACGCGCACGCGGAACTTGTCGTTCGAAAGTCCGAGTTGCTCGACCGCCGCATCGCGCCACTCGATGGGAATGAGGCGGAGCGGCTCTTCGTGCATCGGAGAATCGAAGATGTCGGCGCTGCCGCTCGCGAGACCGGTGCTCGCGAGGTTCACCCAGCGGAACGTGTAGAGCGCGCCTTCGGGCGTGGTCGAATAGCGCTCGAGCCCCTTCTTGAGCGAGCGCGCGATGGTCGACTTGCTCGAGCCGACCGGCCCGTGCAGGAGAATGACGCGCCGCTCGGGGCCGTACCCTTCGGCCGCCGCCTTGAGCACGTTCATGAGCCGCATGAGCGGGATGTCGAGGCCGAACACCGCGTCTTTTCCGCCGTCGGCTTCGTCCCGGAAGAAGTTGTAACGAACGAGCTTCTTCTTGTTGTCGATGTACTCTTCGGTGCCGTACGAGATCACCATGTCGTAGACGCGCTGGAACGCGTTACGCGTGACGTGCGGGCGCTCGCGGACGATCGAGAGGTATTCCTCGAAGCTGCCCTCCCAGGCGAGATCGCGGTACCGATCGTAGTCCTGCATGAGGGCGATCTGCGCCACCATGCTGGCCTGTCCGGGCTTCTTCGACGACGGGGCTCCCTTCGGGATTTCCTCGGTCATATTAAGGGAGTGTGGCACGCTCGCGGCCTCACGTCACCGCGCGATTTCGGGTACAATGAGCGCGTCCGCCGTCTCGTTGGTTCGTCGGGACGGTCCCGACGACGACATCCCGCCGGAGACACTTCGTGAAGTCCAAGACGCCGACGTTCGGAGGAGGGTCCCCACCGCCGCCGCCCTCGACGCGTCACGCGACGCCCCTCGGCATCCCGCGTCAACAGGTGCCGGGTCAGCCCGAGCGAAAGCTCACGCCGCCGCCGTTCAAAGCGCAGACACCGCCGCCGGCCAAGTCCCCGGCGCCACCGCCGTTCCAGGCGCAGACGGCGCCGCGCGCGCCGCTCGACTCGATTCGCTTCGATTCCGAGCCGCCCACCAAGCAGAAGAACCAGACCGCCTCGATCTACCAGAGCCTGCTCTCGGTCTTCGACGAAATGACCGACGACCAGCGCATGGAGTTCGTCGACCTCGCGAGCGTGTACGCGAGCCTCACGGCCGGGGCCCGCAAGGATCTCGTCGACATGCTGGGCGAATACGCGAAGCTCGGCCCCGAAGAGCGCCGCGCCGTGCTCGAGACCGTGCAGAACTTGCAGGCGGCACGCAGCCGGCGCTGACGCGCGTCACTGCCAGCGAAACGTCCGGAGCGCGACGGCGAAGCCGGCGCCCGACCACACGGCGAGCACTGCGATTTGCGGCGCAACGTCGAAGAGCGTCGCGCCCGCGTTCGAAACGGCCCTCATTCCGTCGACGACCGCGGTCAGCGGCAGCAAGCGGATCGGCTGGTGGAGCCACTCCGGGAAACGCTCGTACGAAAAGAACGCGCCCGAGAGCACCCACATCGGAAGCTGGACGAAGTTGATCCATCCGTTCGCGACGTCGGTGCTGTCGATGCGCGCACCGATGACGAGGCTCACGGAAGCGAAGGCAGCGGCGCCCAGAAACGCGAGCAACGCCACGGTCGCGTAGCTGCCCCGGACGACCGTCCCGAAGACCAGCGCCCCGAAGCCGAGCAGCACGACGAGCTCGAGCCCGAGAAAGAGCACGCGAGAGAAAAAGTACGAGAGCAGGAAGTGCGAGCGCCGCATCGGCGTCACGGCGTAACGGCGCAGGAGCCTGCGCTTTCGCGCGAGCACGAAATTGTAGCCGACGCCCCACATGCTGGAGCCCATGAGGTTCAAGCCGATGAGCCCGGGCAGCAGGAAGTCGATGTAGCGCGAGCCCGGTTCGGTCTGGCGTCGTTCCACGATCGTCAACGGATCGCGCCGCCCCGCCGCGGTCTGCACGATTTCCGCGACCACGAGGCGTGCGACCGGTCCGCGCTCGTACGTCGGGTCGAAGTGGAACACGGGATCTTCTCCGCTCCAATCGACGACGAGGTCGACCTTGCCCGCGGCGAGCGCCCTCCGCGCGTCGGCGCCGGCAAAGGACCGGGCGCGGACCCGCTCGCTCGCGAGCAGCGCGCGCGCGCCCGGGGCGGGCTGTTTCGCGCCGGGCGCGACGACGGCGACGCGCGGAACATCGGGCGGTCGGCTTCGAAACGCGACGCCGAGCCCGATGGCCATGAGCAGCGGAAAACCGAACACCCAGAAGAGCGCCGCAGGCTCGCGCAAAAACTCGCGCAGGCGCACCTTCGTGAGCTCCCAGAGCGCATGGCGCGTGACGCCGCCGCTCATGCCGCGTGGCCCTCGCCGTTCGCGGAAACTTCGCCGTTCGCGTCGGCCTCGGTTTCGAGGGCGCGACCGGTGAGCGTCAAGAACACGTCGTCGAGCGTCGCCTGGTGCGTGCTGAGCCCGACGGGAACCACGTTCTGGCGCTCGAGCTCCGCGAGCGCGGCGCGCAGCGCTCCCAGGCTGCGATCGAGGCGCAAGCGGTAGCGCCCGCGGCGTTTCTCGACCGTCGTCGCCGTCGCCGCCGAGAGCGCCGCTTCGTCGAGCGCCAGAGCGGCTTCGAACTCGACGAACTGTACGAGCCCGAGCCCGTCCACGAGGGCGCGCGGAGTATCGAGCGCGATGATCTTTCCGTGATCCATGATGGCGATGCGATCGCAGAGAGCCGTCGCTTCTTCCATGTAGTGCGTCGTGATGAGCACCGTGCCGCCTTCCGCTCGGAAGCGCTCGACGACGCTCCAGATGTTCCGGCGCGCGCGGGGGTCGAGCCCCGTCGTCGGTTCGTCCAGGAACAAGAGATCGGGCTTGCCGACGAGCGCGCAGCCGAGCGCGACGCGCTGCTTCTGTCCTCCCGAAAGCTTCGAGTAGTGCTTGGTTCGCTCGGCCTCGAGATCGAGCATGTCGATGAGCCCGTCGACCGAACGCCCCTCGCGATAGAACGAACGAAAGAGCTCGAACA
>DASUTR010000750.1:0-9654 GCA_036374535.1 Polyangiaceae bacterium | reverse complement strand
TCGGCGTGGTCGCTCGCGCGCGCCGCCGCCGGCCGCGCATCGATTGGGAATACGCGGAACGAAGCGTGATGCTCCACCCGATCGACTGCGACTGGGTATCCGGCGACGGCGAAGCGCGCGAGGTGAGCGAGTTTCGCTGGGTGCGCGTAGAAGAGCTCGCGTCGCTCGAGCTTCCGCCCGCGAACGCGGAGCTCGTGACCGCGCTGCTTCGGGAAGGGGCCCCTTAGGCGCGGCATCCTTGTTGCATCGCTTTTCCGCGAGGTGAAAAGTGCCCGCGATTCAGAAGATCAGCCCGTGTCTCTGGTTCGACACCCACGCGGAGGATGCTGCGAAATTCTACATTTCCGTGTTTCCCCACTCCCGCATCGTGCGCGTCTCCCATTACCTCGAAGCCGGAAAGGAGATCCACGGCCACGAGCCCGGAAGCGTCATGACGGTGGACTTCGAGATTGCAGGTTTTCCGCTCACCGCGTTGAACGGCGGGCCGCAATTCAAGTTCAGCGAATCCATTTCGCTGCAAGTGATGTGCGATACGCAAGACGAGATCGATCACTACTGGGAGAAACTCGGCGCGGGCGGTGATCCGAACTCCCAACAGTGCGGCTGGTTGCGCGACAAGTTCGGCCTCTCTTGGCAGATCGTTCCCGTCAAGCTCGCCGACCTCATCGGTGACGCCGATCCCGCAAAGGCGGGACGCACGATGAACGCGATGCTTCAAATGAAGAAGCTCGACATCGCGCGGCTCGAACAGGCACACGCAGCCTGACCCTGCCACCCGTGCTCGGCTTCAGGAGGGCGCGTCGTCGCTGGACTCGGAGAGACAGGCTCGTACCTTGGCGGCGAGCGCGTCGATGTCGACCGGCTTCGGCAAGAAGCCGACCACGGGCTTGCCGACGGGGATCACGGTCTTCCCGCTGCCCGAAACGATCAGCACCGGTAGCCGCGCGAGCGTCTCACGCTGCCTCATTGCGTCGAGCAACTCGTCCCCCGACATGACCGGCATCTCCAAATCGAGGATGACGAGTGACGGCTCGGGCGCGGACGTGAGGAGCTCGAGCGCGGCGCTGCCGTCGCGCGCCTCACTCACGGCGTACCCGTTGCTCTCGAGTAGCTCCTTCACGAAGGAGCGACCGTCGTCATCATCGTCGACGATCAGTATGCGTGAAGGCTTGGCCACGGTTTTCGAATCGAGGACTCAGTCTGAAGCAACGCCACGATTTAGGAAAGGTGGCAGAAGAGCACGTTGCATCTTGCCACAGTGCGATCCATCGCCTTGTTGACGGCGCTCGGAGCGAACGAATCTTGTACAACATGAAAACTACCAAGATATCCGTCGCGGAAGCCCGCAAGGACTTCGCCAAGGTGCTCGCACGAGCCGCCCGACGAGGTTCGCGGATCAAAGTGACGCGCTACGGCACGACGCTCGCGGGCATCATTTCTCGCGCGGACCTTTCGCTCCTGCAGGACTGTGACGACACCGGCGGACGTGCCCGCAAGGGTCCCACGCGAAAAACGCGGCACAAGTAATACGGTTCGAGCCGGGCGCCGCGGCGTCGAGCACGGCGCCGCCGCTCGGGATTCGGACTATCCTCGCGGGCGATGGCCCTCGATGACGATTTCTCGTCCGCAAAGACTCGCGTTGAAAAACTCCCGAAAACACCCGCAAGCGACGAGCTCCTCGAACTCTATTCACTGTACAAGCAGGCGACCCAAGGCGACGTGACGGGCTCCCGCCCCGGCATGCTCGATTTCAAGGGTCGGGCGAAGTACGACGCCTGGGCTACGCGCCGCGGCATGACGCGCGACGGCGCGAAGCAGGCATACGTGGACACCGTCGCGCGGCTCGAGAAGAAGTACGCGCCGTAGCGCCTACGGCGCCGTGAGCGGGACGCGAATGACGCGGAACGGCAGCGCCGGCGGGTTCGGGTCGGCTCCGAGCAGGTGATCGAGCTGGCCCTCGACGACCCACGCGGCGCCGCCGAACAAGGCGAACGTCGTCAAGAACTCGGTCGCGAGCTCCGGCGGGCTGAGATGAGTCACGGCGCCGTCGGCGAGCGCGACGCGCGTGAGGGTGCTCTGCTGGATGAGCAGGATCGAATCGCCGTCGAGCTCGAGTCCGTCGCCGGCATCGATAGGCTCGGACGTCTCGACGGGCACGGGCGTGCCGGCGCTGCCGTCGCTTTCGATGGGGATCTCGAAGATCACGCCGCCGGCGGCGCGCACCGCGAACACGCGATCGCTCCCGTCGGCGGCGATGCCGTTCATTCCGAACGCGTCGGCCGCGACGACGAACTCGGGATCTGCGAGCCACACCTCGGCCGAACCGTCGGTGGCGAGGTCGTCCGCGGCCACGCGCAAAATGCGCGACGCCCGCTCGTCTTCGGAGTTGGCCGCGGCGTCGCCGAAACTGTCGGTGGCGTAGAGGTTGCCGTCCGCGTCGAACGTGAGGTCGTTGCAGAATCCGGAGCCTCGGGTGAGCTCGTCGTCTTCGGACGGAAACGGGTGGCGCGCGATCTCTTCGGCCGTTTCTAGATCGAACCCGATGATCTCGGCGATGGGCTCTTCGGCGGCGGGACTCGAATGACAAACCCAGAGAGCCCCTTCGTGAATCGTCATTCCGACGACGCCCGCGAGCTCGCTCGTATCGAAGGGCATCGAGATCGTTCCTTCCCCGAGGCTCGCGCGCACGATGCGGCCCGTTCCAACGCTGCCGACGAAGAAGTTCCCGGCGTCATCGACGGCGATGCCCTCGGGATAGAAGTCGATGCCCGGCAGCGAAAAACCGTCGCGCGAGAACGAAGCGCCGGGCAAACCATCTTGCCCGGGCTCACCGGGCTCACCCGGCTCGCCGGACTCGCCCTGCGGCCCTTCCTCGCCCTGCGGCCCTTCCTCGCCTTGCGGACCCTCCGGACCGCGCGGACCCGTTTCGCCGTCATCGGCGCACCCCGCACCCAGCACCGCCACCACCGCCACGCTTCGAAGCCATTTCATGCTCGAACTCCTCGTGTTGGACCCGCGACGAACCAGTGCGCGAGCGCGCCGACGAACTCGATGAACGTGATGTTCGGCGCGCGCCCGTCAAGTCGGGCGAATCGCCCCGCCACAATTTGTCCCGCTCGCGACGGGAACCACTTCGAGCCAGCGTTCAGATCGACGTCGGCGGAACCTTGTCGGGATCGACGCCGAGCTCTTTGATCGCGCGTGCGACCTCCGCCGGCGTCACTTTGCCTTCCGCGCGGAGCGCGTCGAGCGCGGCAATGCAGATCGACTCCGCGTCGACCTCGAAGTGACGCCTGAGCGCGAGACGCGTGTCGCTCATCCCGAAGCCGTCGGTGCCGAGCGGAACGATGCGGCAAGGCACGAAGCGCGCGACGAGATCGCCCATCGATTTCATGTAGTCGCTCGCCGTGATGATCGGCCCCTTCACGCCCTCGAGCGCCTGCACGATGTGCGGGACGCGCGGTTTTTCCTCGGGGTGAAGACGGGAATGGCGCTCGCACGCGAGCGCTTCCGATCGCAGCGCTTGGTAGCTCGTGACGCCCCACACGTCGGACGAGACGCCGAACTTTTCGGCGAGCAGCGTCTGAGCGCGCAGAACCTGGAGCATGATCGAGCCGGACCCCCAGAGCTCGACGTGTTTGTCGAGGCGCTCGGCCGCCGGCTTGAAGCGGTAGAGACCCTTGAGCACGCCGTCTTTCGCGCCCTCGGGCATCGGCGGCATGGGGTAATTCTCGTTCTGGAGCGTGATGTAATAGTAGACGTTCTCGTCGTCGACGAACATCCGCTTCATGCCGTCTTCGATGATCGCGGCAAGCTCGAACGCGAACGCCACGTCGTAGGCGCGCACGCTCGGCACCGTCATCGCGTGTAGATGGCTGTGGCCGTCCTCGTGCTGCAAGCCTTCGCCGTTCAGCGTCGTGCGTCCTGCGGTCGCGCCGAGCACGAAGCCGCGCGCCATTTGATCGCCGGCGAGCCACAGATGATCGCCCGTCCGCTGGAACCCGAACATCGAATAAAAGACGTAGAACGGGATCATCGGCTGGCCGTGCACCGCGTACGAGGTGGCGGCCGCAACGAACGAAGCCATCGAACCGGTTTCGGTGATGCCCTCTTCGAGCACCTGTCCGTCTTTGGCTTCGCGGTAATAAAGGAGCTTGCCTTTGTCGATTGGCTCGTAGAGCTGCCCCACGGGCGAGTAGATCCCGACCTGGCCGAAGAGCGCGTCCATACCGAACGTGCGCGCTTCGTCGGGAATGATCGGCACCACGAACTTGCCGAGCTTCTTGTCGCGGATGAGCTTCGCGAGCAGGCGGGAGAAGACCATCGTGGTCGACGCCTCCCCCTTCTCCATGCCCTTGTAGAACTCGTCGTAGAGCTCGGACTTCGGAAGCTCGAGCTTCACCTGCGCGTTCGCGCGTCGCTTCGGCACCGAACCGCCGAGAGAGCGCCGGCGCTCCATCAGGTACTCGACCTCCGGGCTGTTCGGGCCCGGATGGTAGAAGGGCGGGTGTTCGAGCTGCTCGTCGGGGATGGGGAGCTCGAGAACGTCGCGGAAGTGCTTGAGGCTCGCCACGTCCATCTTCTTCTTTTGATGGGTGACGTTCACGCCCTCGAACCCTTCGCCGAGCATCCAGCCCTTCACGGTGTGCGCAAGGACGACGGTCGGGCGCCCGTTCGCGTTGTCGAAGGCCTGACGATACGCGGCGTGCACCTTACGGAAGCTCAGTCCGCCACGCCGGAGGCGCGCGACCTCGTCGTCCGGCATGTGCGAGACGAGCTCGAGCATGCGCGGATCGAGGCTGAAGAACTCCTTCTTCACGATGTCGCCCGTCGCCGTGGTGAGCCGCTGCCACTGACCGTCGACGACCGCGTTCAGGTGCCGGCGGAGCACGCCGTCGCGATCTCGGGCGAAAAGCTCGTCCCACTCCGGACCCCAGACGACCTTGATGACGTTCCAGCCGGCGCCGCGAAAGACGCCTTCGAGCTCCTGAATGATCTTGCCGTTGCCTCGAACGGGACCGTCGAGGCGCTGCAGGTTGCAGTTCACGACCCAGATGAGGTTGTCGAGCTGCTCGCGAGTGGCGATCTGCAGGGCCCCGAGCGTCTCGGGCTCGTCGGTTTCGCCGTCACCGATGAAGCACCAAACCTTCGAGCCGCTCGTGTCCGAGATCTTCCGGTTCTGGAGGTATCGATTGAAGCGCGCCTGGTAGATCGAGTTCACGGGGCCGAGGCCCATGCTGACCGTGGGGAACTCCCAGAAATCCGGCATCAGACGCGGGTGCGGGTAGGACGAAAGGCCCCGCCCGCGGTCCGACTCGCGCCGAAAATGTTCGAGTTGTTCGACGCGCAACCGGCCTTCCAAAAAGGCGCGCGAGTAGATGCCGGGCGAAGCGTGCCCCTGGTAGTAGACTTGGTCGCCGGCCGAGCCCGCGTCCTTGCCTCGGAAGAAGTGGTTGAAACCGACTTCGTAGAGCGTCGCGCTCGACGCGTAGGTCGAGATGTGACCGCCGATGTCGTCGTAGTCGTGGTTCGCGTTCGTGACCATGACGGCGGCGTTCCAGCGAACGATGTGCTGAATGCGGCGCTCGAGGTGCACGTCGCCGGGGTACGCAGGCTCGTCCGCGACGGGGATCGTGTTCACGTAGTCGGTGGTGAGCGGCAAGAGCGGCTCCACACCGAGACGGCGTGAGGTGTCGATGACGCGCGAGAGCAAGAATTTCGCGCGCTCGCGTCCCGAGTGCTCGGCAACGGACTCGAGGGATTCGACCCATTCTTGGGTTTCTTGCGGGTCTCGGTCGGAATCGGGGCGATAGCTGTCCAAGGGGTTCCCTTTGCGGTCGGGGGCCGCGAACGCGGAGACCTATCGCGGAGCGGCCCGGCCTTCAAGGGTAGGCGGACCGGGTCCTCGGGTCTTGCGAATTCGGAGGCCGGGAGCCAGAACCAGTTCGATGTCGCGCGTCGTCTCGTTTGCGCTGTTCTTTTCGATCATGGTGACGATCGTCGGCGGCGTCCACTACTACGTCTGGCTCCGGCTCGTGCGGGATCCCGCCCTCCCGCCCATGGCGTTCCGCGTCCTCACGGGCGTCCTGCTCGGACTCTTCGTGCTGGTGCCGGTTTCATTTTTCCTACGCCGGAGCGAGGCGAGCTTCACCGTTCCGGTCGTCTGGGTCGCGTCCGTGTGGCTCGGCATCCTCCTGCTCCTGTTCTTCACCCTGCTCGCCGGCGACGTGCTGCGAGGCGCCGCGCTGCTCGCGACGAAGCTCACGAACGACGGCCCCGTCGATCCCGCGCGGCGCACCGTCCTGGCACGCATCTTGGCGGTGGGCGTCACGCTCGTCACCGCCTCGCTCTCGCTCGCCGCCGTGCGTTCCGGGCTCGCCCGCGTCGCGCTCCGCGACATCGACGTGCGGCTCAAGCGCCTGCCGGGGCGCATGAACGGAACCGTCATCGTCCAGCTCACGGACGTGCACGTCGGGCCCACCATCGGCCGCGAATTCATCGAGGAAATCGTCGAGCTGACGAACGCCGCGACCCCCGACGTCGTCGCGATCACGGGCGACCTGGTCGACGGCTCCGTCGCCGAGCTTCGCGACCACGTCGCCCCGCTCGCGAAGCTTCGCGCGCGGTACGGGGTGTACTTCGTCACCGGTAATCACGAGTACTATTCGGGCGCCGACGACTGGTGCCGCGAGCTCGAACGTATCGGCATCCGGGTCCTTCGCAACGAGCGGGTGACCATCGGCGAGGGTGACGACAGCTTCGATCTCGCGGGCATCGACGATCACGGCGCGTCCGGTTTCGGTGGCGATCACGGTGCCGATCTGCCCCGGGCCGTCCGAGGTCGCGATCCTGCACGCGAGCTCGTCCTGCTCGCCCACCAGCCCCGCGCCGTCTTCGACGCCGTGAAGCACGGCGTCGGCCTCCAGCTCTCCGGCCACACCCACGGCGGCCAGATTTGGCCGTGGAACTATTTCGTCAGGCTGCAGCAGCCCGTCGTATCTGGCCTCGCCCGCTTCGGCGAGACCCTCGTCTACGTCTCGAACGGCACCGGCTACTGGGGACCGCCGATGCGGTTGGCAGCTCCTGCAGAGGTCACCCGCATTCGCCTTCTCAGCAGCGCGTAGGAGCGGGGCCGCGGGCCCCGCCGGTGAACGGGCCACTCCTCCCGCCGCTGGTTCGCGGCGGAACCGTCAGCGTCCGAACGCGAACCACGCGGTTCCGAGCGTGATGAGCGCGATGACGAAGACGATCCAGCCGCCTTTCGGCATCTGAAACCGCCGGCGTGCCGGCGCTTTCGTGGCGCCCTCCACCTCATCGGAAGCGCGCTCGCCGTCGACGGACGTTCGGCGCTCCGCGAGCTCGGCGTTCACACGCTTCTTCTTTGCCGAACGACGCGACTCGGCTCGTCGCGCGCGCTCCGTGCGTTCGCGAGCTTCGCGGCGCTCCGCTTCGCGCTGTTCGGCGTCACGCCGCGCGGCTTCCCTGCGCGCCCGTTTTTCTTCGGCGCGACGCTCGCTTCTTCGCTTCTCGGATTCGACACGCTTCTGTCGCTCGAGCGCGCGCCGCTCGCGCTTGCTCAAGCGCTCGGGGTGCGATTGCCTCGGCCGTTCGGCCCGCGCCGCAGCAGCGGCGATCGGCGGAACCTCGGCACGCACGTCCCGCCGCCTCTCCTTGGGAACGGGGGCTTTGCCGGGGGGCGCCTTGCCCGACGGTGCGCGGCCGGAATCGGAGGGCGTCTCGTCCCAGCCGGCGTCGACGTCGTCGAGGCCTTCGGGGGGAGCCGAGGTAACGGCCGCCGCCCGTGACGGCGCGGGGGCAGGCACGTCGTCCCAGCCATCGTCGAGGTTTTCGGTGTCAGGATCCTTCAAGGGGGGACCGAAGAGTAGTCGCGGCGCTCGGTTTGGCCAAACGGGCTACCCTAGCCCGCGCATTGGAAGCAAGGCGCTTTCCGCTCTACCTCCAGATCGTCCTCGCCATCGCGGTCGGTCTCGTCGTCGGTCCCGCACTCGGTAAAGAGGCGCGTGGGCTCGGCGAAATCGGCAAGGTCGTCATCCAGCTCATCAAGGCCGCGGCGACGCCGCTGCTTTTCTTCGCCATCGTCAACACGATCCTGAAGACCGAGATCGGGGGGCGCTCGGCGCTGCGACTCGCCTTCTGGGCGACGCTGAACGCGAGCATCGCGCTCGCGATCGGCCTGTTCCTCTCGAATCTTTTCCAGCCCGGACGCTCGTTGCAGGGCTTCCATCCCGCGACGGCCGAGCAACAAGCGGCCTACGCCGGCAAAGAGGTAGATCTCGTCGCGACGCTGACGGCGTTCATTCCGTCGAACGTGGTCACGCCGTTCTCCGAGAACCTCGTGGTTTCGGTGGTGCTGCTCGCGCTCCTGCTCGGCTTCGGGCTCCGGCGCGCCCGGCGCGAGCAGCTCGGCGCGGGCTCCCAGGCGTTTCGAGCCATCGAAGACGCGGTCGAAACGCTGCTGCGCGTGACCGAAGTCGTGCTCGGCTGGGTCATCCGCCTGGTTCCCTTCGCCGTATTCGGCGTCGTCGCCCGCTCGGTGGGCGAGCACGGCTACGCGCCGCTCAAGGGCCTCGCGATTTACGTCGCCGTCGGCGTGGGCGGCCTCGCGCTCCACGTGCTCGTTACGTATCACACGTGGCTCTTGCTGCTCGCGCGCATGCCCCTGCGCACGTTCTGGCGCGAAGCGCACGTGCCCGTCGCGTACGCCGCCGGCGCGAATTCGAGCCTCGCGACGTTGCCCGTCACGCTGAAGGCGCTCGATCGACTGGGCGTGCCGCGCTCGGCGTCCGCCATGGGCGCCATGGTCGGAACGAACTTCAACAACGACGGCATCATCCTGTACGAAGGCATGGCCGTGCTCTTCGTCGCGCAGGCGAGCGGCATCGAGCTCACCGTCGGACAGCAGCTGCTCGCGGCGGCCATCTGTCTGGTCGCCGCCATGGGCGTCGCCGGGATCCCCGAAGCGGGCTTCATCTCGCTCGCGCTGGTCTTGAACACGGTCCACCTGCCGCTAGAAATCCTGCCGCTCCTGCTCACCGTGGACTGGATCATCGCGCGCGGCCGCTCCGTCACGAACGTACTCAGCGACATGGTGCTCTCGATCTTGATCGCTCGGACGGACGCTCGAGCGGGCGCCGCTACACGCGCGCCGCCCGCCGCGGAAGCCGCCGATACGGCGACCTAACGGACGGTACCGATCGCGAACTTGAGATAGCGGCCCTCGGCGAACTCGGGAAGCTCGGGGTGATCGCTCGCGGCTGCGTGGACCTCGCGGAGCTCGAAGCGACGCCCCGCGTCTTCCGCGCCGGCTCGCACCGTGGTCAGAAACTCCGCTTCACCGACGTGGCTCGAGCACGACGCGGCGCACAGCGTGCCGCCCGGCTCCACGACGCCCGCTGCGAGTGCGTGGAGCCGGCGGTACGACGCGATAGCCGCCGACTTCACTCGTTCGTTCGGCGCGAAACTCGGCGGATCGGAGATGACGAGTCCGTAGCGGTCGCCGCGCGCGCGCGCGCCCTCGAGAAATTCGAACGCGTCCACGGCGACGAAATCCGCCGCGTCCGCCGCCGCTTCGAGCCGGCCGGCGTTGCGCGCGAAGTTCTCGCGCGCAGCCGCGACGGCGGCACGCGACACGTC
>DASUTR010000749.1:0-2722 GCA_036374535.1 Polyangiaceae bacterium | reverse complement strand
GCCGGTGCACGCCGGCCCGGTGTACTCGGTGTACCAAACCGAACCCGACGACCCGTAGGTGGACGAGCTCACGAGCGGGTGAACGGTGACGCTACAGACGTAGTTGGCCGACGCCGCACCCGCGGCAGCGGTTACGAAGAGAAAGCTCGCAAGTTGGAGAAGTGTTTTTTTCATGGGCAAAGACCTCATCTTTCGCGAGACTCGTGCGCCCTCCGCGCACGCGCCGGCGCGCACGGTACCACGGCCCCCCGGTCTTCTGGAGTGCCTTTCATCAGTTGAAAGCCCGCGAGCTTCTCGCGTCGTGCGCGTTTCGGGCAGATGGCGCTGGGAGCGTCTCGTCCGGTGGATCGGTTCCACCGGCTTCGGAGGCCGCACTGATGGACTTGTTCCACGGCGTTTCGCTCGACGGACCGTCAGCGCGCGTACTCCACGAGCTTCAGAACGGGCTCGGCGCTGCCGAACGTATCCGTCGGAGAGTGATGGGTGTGGCAGTACATCAAGAGCTTACCGCTCGGGTCGACGTACGGGCCGGCGCCGGCTCGGAACGTACAATAGTCGTCGGCACCGGAGTCGAACTCGCGGCTGGCCACGTTCGTCATCGTCACCTCGAAGCCCGAAAGCCCGAGCCGCCAGAGGTAGGCGTGGTTGCGAAACCGGCTGTTGAAGTCGAAGACTGCTTGGGCACCGTCGAACTGGGTGTTGCCGGTCGCCAGGAGGTAGATGCTGCCGGTCGTGCATTCCGTGATCAGGGCGACGTTCTGAGCTCCCGGTGACACCGGTTTGAAGTGTTCGAGGTAGATCCAGCGAGTGGACGACGTGATGGTCGTGGTGTCGCTCACGTAGAACCAGACGTCGTTGCTGTTGTCCTTGCCGAGGACCGCGAGCAAGTAGCGCGAGTCGATGAGGCGCGTCAGGCCCGCGCCGCCGATGGTGCGGACCGGCGCCGGATTCTCCGCCTGGTCCCCGCGCAGGTAGAAGCGGTTCACCACGGGCGCCGCCGTCTCGGGAGCGCCGAAGTTGTAGAATTCGACGAAGCTCGGCGCGGTGGGTGCTTCCACGCCGACCGCGACGTAGCGTCCGGTCGCCTGCAGCCCGCCCGGGTGGTTCACTCCGGCAACGAGGTGGTTGTACATCACTCGATGGGTATTCGGCGGCGAATCCGACGCATTGCCGAGCTTGGCTCCGTCCTGACCGGTGGCCGTGTTGCCCAGATGGACCAAAAAGAGCCCGCCGCGCCCGAGGTCGTTGTGACCGCGGGTGACGGCCATCCAGCGATTGTCACCGAGCCCCGCCAGCCGAGTCAGTCCCTGAATGTGGTTCGACCACGCTTCGAACGTGTGCAGGGTCTGATTGTTGGGAGGCAGTCGCTGCCCGCCCATCGAGTTGTATCGGATCTTGCCGCTCGGTCCGATCGGCAAGCCGAGCAGTGCGGAGCTGACGTTGTTCGCGCAGCGGTTCTGGAACGCGGAGCCGTAGCTCGACGAGGCCAGGCCGATGAGCTGCAGCGTCACCCAGTTCTGCGAGAACGAGACGCGCGGGTCGGTGCCGAGCGGCGTGGTCGTGAAGGTGGGGCTCAGCGCCGACGTGTTCGTCACGGCGAAGCCGGAGACCCAGCCGTCGCGCAGGAACGGTCCGAACCCGTCGTAGCGCGTGATTCCGACGTAGGTGCGCGCCTGGAGGGTCATGCGCGTGTCGCTGCGCCAGACCCATGCGCCGTTCTCCCAGCGCGCCCAGCGCGAGCCGAAGTCCGCGGTGCCGTCGAAGCTGTTGTTGAGCCCGTACATGCGGTGATACGTGAGCTGGGATTTTCCGCCGCCGTAGATCCACGTGAAGCCCGTGCGGCAATCCTGGGAGCCGGCGCAGAAGTTGTCGCGAAACCACTGGTAGTCGCTGTTCCAGTTCCAACCCGCCGGCGGTGCGAGCAAACTTCGCGAGCCCGCGGGCCGCGCGGGCTGGTGGTCGAACCGCGCTTCGGAGCCGAAGACGCGCGGCTCGCTTTCCAGGCGTTCGACGGTGGTATCGAACCGATTCTGCTCTTCGGCGGGGACCTCCGGCTGCTCGGCCTTCTTCCGCTCGATTTCCGTATGCAAGGCGGCAAGAGCCGGAGGAACCTCAGCGCCCCCTTTGCCCGGGAGCGCCAGGTACGCCTCGGCCACGGTCTTTCGATCGAGCGCCGCGTTCACGAGGTTCGAGAGCTCCCGATCTTCGTCGACGCTGCCCGTCACGATGCTCGCCGCCCCGGTCTCGGTCTTCCAAAACTCGACTTTGAGCGATCTCCCGAGCGCTTCGCTATGCACCAGGGTCCCCTGGATCCCGAAGGCTTCGTCGCCGGCTTCCTTCGGGCTCGACGTCGAGCCATGATCCGAGCCGACGCCGCATGCCGCCAGGAGTCCGGCGAAGAGCAGACCAAGAAGCCGCCTCGAGCGCTGTGTCATGAGTTCCTCGAGCGACGTACGGAGCGACCGCCGGCGTGGGTCGATCTTTTCGTCCGGAAGCGCGAAGACGTTCAGCCCGACCGTTCTCCATCGATGATGCGCGCGATGCGTTCCGCCATGTCGTCCCAGCCGTAGCGGCGGAGCTCTTCGCTGAACGATGCGAGGGCGGGCCATTCCCGGCCGAGCCCCTCGCGCCAGCGGTAGAGGCGCGCGGCGAGCTCCGCGGCGTCGTCGGGATCGGGCAGCAAGAGCTCGTTCAAGGCTTTTGGAAAGCGAGCCGCGATGCC
>DASUTR010000748.1:0-10941 GCA_036374535.1 Polyangiaceae bacterium | reverse complement strand
CGGCTGGACGAACGCCTGGACCATGCCGATCAAGACGCGGGTCGACATGCTCACCACGGGTATCCGCACGCCCATCGGCATCAAGGTGTTCGGTACGGACCTCAACGAAATCGAGAAGGCCGGTACGTCGCTCGAGCGCTTGATGAGCCGAATTCCGGGCACGCGCAGCGTGCTTTACGAGCGAAATCTGGGCGGCCTCTATCTCGATATCATTCCCGATCGCGACGCGCTCGCTCGCTACGGCCTCCGCGTCGGCGACGTCGAGCGGACCATCGAAGCTGCCATCGGCGGCGCGCCCATCGGGTTCACGATCGAAGGCCGCAATCGCTTCTCCATCAACGTCCGGTATCCCCAAGATCTCAGAAACGACATCGAGAAATTGAAGCGTGTGCTCGTGCCGGTGGGAGGCTCGCCGGGGGGCATGAACGGCGGGCAGGATCCGATGCAAGGGACCACCGGTGCGCTCGAGCCCTCGCTCCTCGCGCCGGATTCGGCGCCCCGTCGCGACGCCGCACCGCGGTGGCTCCTCGCTCAGGCCATGCCGGGCATGGGCGGAGGAACGGACGTTCGCGACCTCGGTGCTCCCAAACCGCGAGAACCCGCCGCGATGGCGGACGTTTCCATGCCCGCCCTCCCCATGCCGGCCATGCCGTCGGGCTCGCCCGCTGCGGGAGTGGGAATGCCGGCCGGCATGCCCCCGAGCGCTCCGGGGACGGCTCCCGGCGCCGCCGGCGGCGCGGGCCCGAGGTTCGTTCCCCTCGGGCAACTCGCGAAGATCGCCATCGTCGGCGGTCCCCCGATGGTGCGGGACGAGGACGGGCTGCTCGTCGGGTACGTCTACGTCGATATCGACCAGAAGCAGCGCGACATCGGCGGCTACGTGACCGAAGCCAAGGACGTCGTGCGCCGAGCAACGGAGCGCGGCGAGCTCACGCTTCCCTCGGGTTACTTCCTCAAGTGGACGGGCCAGTACGAGCAACTCGAGGAAATGGTGGCCCGGATGAAGGTCCTGGTTCCGCTCACGCTCATGATCATCGTCGTGCTGCTTTTTTTCTACTTCAAGAATTTCGCCGAGGTGCTCATCGTCTTGTTGTCGATCCCCTTCGCGTTGGTCGGCACGATTTGGCTCCTGTGGCTGCTCGAGTATCGGCTTTCCACGGCGGTGTGGATCGGCGTCATCGGCCTCGCGGGCCTCGCCGCTCAGACGGGCATCGTCATGATCGTGTACATCGACCACGCGCTCGAAGAGCGCCGGCGCGCCGGGAAACTGAACGATCTGAACGACATCATCGCCGCGCACATGGAGGGGACGGTGCAGCGAGTTCGCCCCAAGCTGATGACGGTCGGAACGATGTTATTCGGCCTGATTCCGCTGCTCTGGGCGACGGGGTCCGGCGCCGACGTGATGAAGCGCATCGCGGCTCCCATGGTCGGCGGGCTCGTCACGAGCGCTTTTCTGACGCTCGAGATCATTCCCGTCATCTCGACCTACTGGCGACAAGAGCAGCTTCTCTGGGAAAAACTCGCCCCGTTGGACTCCGGACGGCTATCGCGGCTCCAAATTGCCACGATGCTGCTCGGCGCGGGATGGGCACTGCTCGCCGCAACCGCAATATCGCCTATTTACGTGTCATTACCGCCGCTCGCGTTCGGGCTCGCGTTGTCGGCCGGTGCCCTGCTCGTGGTCGCCGGCACGACGAGCTACTTCGTGACGAGACCCTCGGCACGACGGCTGGTCTGGCCGCCCGCGGCCGCGACTGCGTGATACGAATGCGTAACGTTCTCTCGCTTCATCGGGATCGACGCGCGGCAACAGGGGTCGGGCGCGCGCGTTGACGGCTCCCTCCGACCCCGGATAGAGCACACTCATGTTCCGGTCCACCGTTTCCGTTATCGCAGTCGCGCTGGTCGTCGTTGCCGGGTGCAACAAGAAGTCCGAAGCCGCCTCCGACGGCCGTCCGACCATCAAGATCAAGGTGGATGCGGTCGGCTATCATCCTGCGGAAGCCAAAGCCCCGGCTGGAAAGCCCGTGCGCCTCGAGTTCACGCGCACGACGGACGAGGGTTGCGGGCAACAGCTCGTTTTTCCGAGCATGAACGTCAAAAAGGACCTACCGCTCAACGAGCCGGTGGCGGTCGACGTGACCATGCCCGCATCGGGAACGGTCGCCTTCGCGTGCGGCATGGACATGATGAAGGGCTCCGTCGTCGCGGAATGAGGGCAGAATGGGCGCGTGACGCCGCGCCTTTCGCTCCGGAACGTCTCGAAATCCTTCGGCAACGTTCGCGCGCTCACGGGCGTTTCGTTCGACGTCCATCCGGGTGAGGTGCACGTCGTCGCCGGCGAGAACGGCGCCGGCAAGAGCACGCTCATCAAGATCCTCTCGGGGGTCCACCACGACTACGAGGGTGACGTGCTCGTGGACGGCAGTGTCCGGCGCTTCGCGAACCCGCTTGCAGCGGCGAGCGCTGGCATTGCGACGATTCACCAAGAGCTCTCGCTCGTCGGCAGCCTCTCGGTGACGGACAACGTGCTCTTCGGTGCGCCGGGGCACGCGCTTTCACCGGTGCGCCGGCGCGATGCGCGCGAGCATGCCATCTCGCTCCTCTCGATGCTCGGTCTCACGGTCGATCCCGACGCGCTCGTGGAAACGTTTCGCCTCGCCGAACGCCAACTGTTCGAAATCGCGCGAGCCCTGGGCCGGCGAGCGAGCGTCTTCGTCATGGACGAACCGACGAGCGCGCTCGCCGAGCCGGAAGCCGAGCGGCTGTTCTCGCACGTTCAGAGACTCGTCGCGGACGGCGCGAGCGTCGTCTACATCTCGCACCGCATCGAGGAGATGAAGCGACTCGCGAACCGCATCACCGTGCTCCGAGACGGCCGGCACGTGGTCACGCGCCTCGCTGCGGAAATGACGCGCGCCGAACTCGTCCACGCCATGGTCGGACGCGAAGAACGCGCGAGCGCGCCGGTCGCCGCGGCGGTCGCCGCGCCCCGCCCCTTTTTCGAAGCGCGGGGTCTCACGCACCCGGCGGGGCGCTTTCGCAAGGTGAGCTTCGAGCTCGGAACGGGCGAGATCCTCGGCGTCGCGGGGCTCGAAGGCGCGGGCGCGGGCGCGCTCGTCCACGCGCTCGCGGGAGCCGACGGAGCGCTCCGAGGCGACGCGCGGCTCGAGGGTAAGACGTACCTGCCCGGGACGCCCCGAGACGCGCTCGCCGCGGGCGTTGCTCTCGTGCCCGGAGATCGCGAAGCGAGCGTCTTTTCGGCGATGAGCGTCGCAGAGAACGCGACGCTCACGAGCCTCGCCCGCTATTCGCCGCGTTTCGTGATCGACCGCGCGCGCGAGCGCGCCGACACCGAGCGCGAAGGAGCACGCCTGCGCCTGCGCGCGCCTTCGCTCGACGCGCCCGCGGCGGCGCTCTCGGGCGGCAATCAACAGAAGCTCGCGCTCGTCCGTTGCTTGCTCGCGGAACCCCGCTTGCTGCTGCTGGACGATCCGACCCGCGGCGTCGACGTCGGCGCCAAGGCGGAGATTCACGAACTCTTGCGCGAGCTCGCGCGAGGCGGCACGAGCATGCTGTTTCGCAGCACGGAGCTCGACGAGCTCCTCGCGCTCTCGAGCCGCGTGCTCGTCTTTCATGAAGGGCGGCTCGCCGCCACGTTGAGCGGAACCGAGCTCACTCGCGAACGCATTCTCGGATGCATGTTGGGAGCGGCTGCGTGAGCGACCCGCCGGCCACGAATGTCCTCCTCTCGCGTCCGAGCGCGCCCTGGATCCGGACGGCGCTGCCGCTCGCGGTCGTGCTCGTGCTCGGAGCCATTTTCAACCAAGACGGCGCGTTTTTCGAGTGGGAGACGCACCGCGCGCTGCTGCGCGAGGTGAGCGTGCAGGGGATCCTGGCGTGCGGCATGACGGTGGTGATCGTCACCGCCGGCATCGATCTGTCCGTCGGCAGCGTGCTCGCGCTCTCGGCGGTGAGCCTCGCGCTCCTCACGATGCACCACGGCGTCGGGGGGGCGCTCGCCGTTGCCATCGTGCTCGCGCTCGGAACGCTGCTCGGTCTGGCTTCGGGCGCGCTCGTCGCGAAGGCACGCATCCAGGCGTTCATCGTCACGCTCGCCATGATGGTGTTCGCGCGCGGGCTCGCGAAGGAGCTCTCGGGCGGGCAAAAGGTGTCGAGTTACTACCAAGGCCCCGACGGGCGCTTCGTGACCGTACCGCAGCCGGCCGTTTTCGAAGCGATCGACAGCCGCGTGCTCGGGGGTTCCGTATCGATCGTCACGCTCGTCTTCCTCGCATCGGCGCTCGTCACCTGGCTCGTGCTCGAGCGACTTCGCGTCGGGCGCTACCTCTTCGCGACGGGCGGCAATCTGGAAGCGGCGCGGCTCGCGGGCGTTCCGGTACGCGGCACGCTCGTGTTCGCTTACGCCCTCGCCGGGTTCTTCTCTGCCGTCGCAGGGATTTGCCAGGCGGCCCAAGAAACCCAGGGCGATCCGGAAACCGGCGCGGGTTACGAGCTCGACGCCATCGCCATGGTCGTGCTCGGAGGAACGAGCCTCGCCGGGGGCCGCGGCGGCGTCGGCCGAACGCTGGCCGGCTGTCTCACGCTCGGGTACCTCCAGAAGGTGCTGAGCTTGAACGCGTACAGTACCCCGGCGCGCATGATGCTGACGGGTGCGATTATCGTCGGGGCGGTGTTGGTGCAGCGGCGCTCGCGCGACGGCTGAGGCCGAGGAATCTCGGGTCCCTCCCTGAACGAGGCGTTTTCGCGCGGCGCCTCGCGCCCATCGAATGCGCTACGCTCGCGCCTGCTCAAGGAGTGGAACGCATGCGCTATCGAACGTTCGGACGCCTCGGCTGGCAAGTCTCGGAAGTCGGCTACGGGATGTGGGGCATGGGCGGATGGACGGGCTCCGACGACGCGCAATCGCTCGCCTCGCTCGATCGCTCCATCGAGCTCGGGTGCAACTTCTTCGACACCGCGCACGCCTACGGCGACGGGCACAGCGAGCGCCTGCTCGGGCAGGCGTTGAAACGCCATTCCGAAGCGAAGCTTTACGTCGCGACCAAGGTGCCGCCGAAGAATCGGCGCTGGCCCGGGCGCGCCG
Organism: Polyangiaceae bacterium; assembly: GCA_036374535.1. GTDB lineage: Bacteria > Myxococcota_A > Polyangia > Polyangiales > Polyangiaceae > PMG-095. Next base: position 5,831 of record DASUTR010000748.1, on the reverse strand, counting down.
AAACTCCCATCGCGGACGTGTTCCCGTACGACTACGTCGTCGCGATGACGCGCGAGAGCCTCGAAAACCTGGGCGTGCGCAAGCTCGATCTCCAACAGTTTCACGTTTGGAGCGACGCGTGGGTCGAAGACGACGGCTGGCAGCGAGCCGTCCGCGATTTGAAGCGCGACGGTCTCATCGACGGCTTCGGCATCAGCGTCAACCGCTGGGAACCGACCAACGTCTCGAAGGCGCTCGAGACGGGGCTCGTGGACGCAGTGCAGGTCGTCTACAACGTGTTCGACCAAGCTCCGGAAGACGAGCTCTTCCCCGCGTGCGAGCGCCTGGGCGTCGCCGTCATCGCGCGCGTGCCCTTCGACGAGGGAAGCCTGACGGGCACGCTGCGCGCGAGCTCGACGTGGCCGAAGGGCGATTGGCGGAACCTCTACTTTACGCCCGAGCACCTCGCTGCGACGCTGCCGCGAGTCGAAGCGCTCGAAGAGCTCGTTCCTCCCGGAAGCTCCCTGCCGGACCTCGCGCTGCGCTTCATTCTCCACCACCCCGCCGTCTCGACGGCGATTCCCGGCATGCGCCAGGCGAAGCACGTCGACGCAAATCTCGCCGCCGGCGACGGCGAGCCACTGCCCGCCGAGCTCATCGAGAAGCTGCGAGCGCATCGCTGGGAGCGGGATTGGCGGGTCCCGTAGCTCGGGCTCACGGGCGCACGGCGGGACTGGCGAGAGCGGGAGAGAAACGGTACGCTTTTGACCATGGGTGGAAGGGTCGTTCTCGTTCTCGTGCTCGCCGTCGGAGCGCTCTCGGCGAGATGCGGAGGAAAATCGGAAGCGGACGACGCGTCGCGAGGCGGTAACGCCGGCGAGCCGCAGCCGGAGACGGGCGGAACGACGGGGACCGGCGGAGCCAAGCCCGCGGGGGGAGCTACTGCGTCAGGGGGAACGAACCTGGGGGGCGGAACCGCAACCGGAGGAACGGCAGGGGACGGCGGAGCCGGGCCCGCGGGAGGAGCGAGTGCTTCGGGCGGAACCGCAACGGGCGGAACCGGCAACGGCATTCCCGGTGGCTTTTCGCCCGACGCCGAGCGCATCGGTACCGCCTGGACGAGCGCCGTCGTCGAGCGCTGCCGCTCGTGCAATCCCGAAGGCTTCGACGGGTGCATCGGAGAAGACGGCGCGCTCGTTCCTTCACCGTTTCTGTTGATCTGCTTGAGTCAGCTCGCGGTAACGGATGCCGAGATCGCGGCGCTCCTCGCGCGCTGGGCGGCTGCCGCCGAGTCGGACGCGGCGGCGTGGCGGTCCGCCTGTGACACGATCCCCTTCCCGTCGCCCCCGCCCGAGCTCCCGGCTTCGGCCGCTCGCTGCGCCACCCGCGCCTTCGGCTGTCCGGAGTTCCAGACGGCGATCGCTTGCGACCGCGTCGCCGAATGTCTGTCCGGCGAAGACGAACGCTTCTGCGGGCCCATTGCCGGTGCGTTCGTCTGCCATCACGGCGAGCCGGTCCCGTGGCTTAGGATCTGCGACGGATTGCCGGACTGCGAATTCGGCGAAGACGAGCGCACCTGCCACGCCCTGTTGCGGGAGTAATCCTGCGCTAACCGGCGAAATTCCCAAGGATTTCGCGCTCTGACGAGAAGATGACGTGTCGGGGTGACGGCATGGCCTAGGTTGAGCCCGCCCCATGGCCGTCATTCTCACCTTTTTCGTCGGGCACTGGCTCTCGTCGGTGTTCTGCCAGACGTTCTTCCTGCACCGCTACGGCGCGCACCGGCAGTTCACGATGTCGAAGGGGTGGGAGCGATTCTTCCACCTGTTTACGTACGTGGCGCAGGGCTCGAGCTTCTTGCACCCGCGCGCCTACGCGATTTTGCATCGCATGCACCACGCGTACAGCGATACCGAGAAGGATCCACACTCGCCCTTCTACTTTTCGAACGCGTTTTCGATGATGTGGGCAACGAAGCACCGCTACGACGACTTCGCCTACGGACGCGCGAAGCCCGAGCCTCGCTTCGATGGCGGCACGCCGGAGTGGCCCGCCATCGACCGACTGAGCCAGTCGTGGTTCATGCGCATCGCGTGGGGAGCCGTGTACTCGGGCGTGTACGTCGTGTTCGCTCCGAGCGCGTGGTGGTTCCTGCTCCTCCCTGCGCATTTCGTGATGGGCCCGATCCACGGCGCGATCGTCAATTGGGGCGGCCACAAGTACGGCTATCGGAACTTCGACCTAGCCGATCGCTCGAGAAACACGCTCGTCTTCGATTTTTTGACGCTCGGCGAGCTCTTTCAGAACAATCACCACGAGTACGCGATGAGCCCGAACTTCGCCGCACGCAAGTTCGAGGTCGACCCGACGTACCCCGTGATTTGGTTCTTGAACAAGGTCGGCGTCATTCGCGAGCTCTCACCGCAGCGCGCGCGTTTCCCGGCCCTGCGCCACGAAGTGGGCGCCGCCGCGGAGTGAGCCCGCGCAGGGCCTACTCTTCGCATACGTGCAGCGCGCGGGCGGCCACGGCGTCCAGGCACGCCTGGAGGCTCGACGCGATGTTGCCGGGCGGCTCGTAAGGCTCGAGGAACGCGTCACCGTCGAGGTACCCTCGGAGGGTTGCCGCCGCTTGCTCGAGACCTTCGCAGTCGAGCTCGGCGATGGGACAATCGTCGTCGGGCGGAAACTCGCCCACCGGAAGACACACGGCGCTCGGGAAGCACTCCTCGTAGTAGAGACACTCGCAACCCGAAGCGGTCACGTCGCACGAGTCGGCTTGGTTGCCGCAGGGATCGTCGAAGCGCCCCGCGACGGGCGCTGCAACGCAGCGTTCGCCCGCTTCGCAGAGGCCCGTCTCCTCGCAGCCGGTGCGCCCGCACCGGTTCTCGTCGTAGTGCGACCACGCCTTGCCGCAACCGAGGACCGTGCACGAATCTTCGAAGGAGCAGGTGACGCCTCCCGCGAGCTCGCAAACCGGACGACCGCCGCCTCCCGCGTCGCCGCCCGTGCTCGGTTCACCCGCTCCCGCTCCCTCGCCTCCAGTGCCGCCGCGACCGCCCGTGGTGCCGCCGCCACCACTCGTCGTCCCGCCACGACCGGCCGTCGTTCCGCCGCGACCGCCCGTCGGGTTCGTCGTGCCTCCGTTCGAACCGCCGGTGCCCGACGTCGCGCCGCCGGAACCCGGCATCCCGCCGGTGGATTGGTCATCGTTCGAGGAGCCGTCGTTGCCAGCGTCGTTTCGGAGCGAGGAGCCGCCGCACGCCACGAAACCCAAGCATCCGACTACCGTCCACCATACCCACCGAAGCATGCCGAAGGATGACCGATCGCCGGGACGAGCGCCTCCGGAATGCTGCCGGCGGCGGTCGAAGCTCCTCACCCGCATGCTACGATCCGCTGATGGGTCGTAGGATTGGTGTGGGACTCTGCCTAGCGATCCTTGCCGGCGGATGTGGAGAGAGCACGAGCGAAGGACAGGGGACAGCGCGCGGCGGCAACGGCGACGGCGGTTCCAGCAGAGCCGGCTCGGCGAGCGCCGGCATCGGCGGAGCTGCGGGCAGCGCGTCAGGCGGGAGCGCGGGGCGCCCAGGCGGAGGCGGAGGCAGCGGAGGCAGCGGAGAGTTCTTCGTCGAGGGTCGGGTGGACGGCGAGCTCGTGCGCATCGAGGTCGGCGTGCAAGCGTTTTGGTTCCAGGGGCTGCTCGAGGGTTACCTCTCCGTGCAGGGTCTCGTCGACGAGCTCGGCTGGGTGATCAACGTCCCGAACTACGATGGCGCCGACACCTGCGGTACGGCAACCATCACGCTCACTCAGGCCGACGGAGCCGATACGGTCTACTATCTGAGCGACCCGTACGTCGGGATGGAGGTCGGCTGCAGCCTCTTCGTAGAGCACGCTGCGCCGAACGTTGGGGACGTCATCGAGGGGACCTTCAGCGGCGAGCTCGGGCGGATCCCCGGCGGTCCCGACGACAGGGTCTCCGTGACGGAGGGTGCCTTCCGCGCGCCGCGCACCGCAGACGGCTCTTCGCCGTGAGCTTCGATACCTAGCGTCAGAAGCTTCCGTACAAGCTCGGCCCGCGCGCGACGGGATACGGCATCGACGCCCACGGTCTCACGTCGACCGTCGCCGAGCTCGACGCGATCATCCAAATTCCCGGGACGAGCCCGCCGAGGCCGATGGGCAACGTCACGAGCCCGGCGGTGCACATCCCCGTGTCGCCGCTCGGACAACCGACGGCGGTGAGCGCGCTGCCGGTGACCACGGCGATGCCCGAGAACGTCGTGATCAAGATACCGCCGACGAGCTCTGCTGTATTCGTCGGCTCGGCCTTGACCTCGACTCGATCGGCCTTTGCCGTCTCGCGGAGGTCCGGAACATCGATGATGCTGTTCCGCTGCCAGAAGCCTGGATCGTGCTTGAACGAAAACGGCATCGCGGGATCGACCCACTTCTCGCAGGGCGTCGTGCAGAGCGTGCGGTCCCCGACCATCACCTCCCATTTGCGGTTCGCGTCGACCGGCAGAAACCGTACCTTGATCATACCGGGCAGGCCCTGGTCCGCGAGCTTCGAGGGCAACGCGCGGAGGAAGACCTGAATGGGCGACGAGCACTCGAAGTGCGGCGCTTCGGCGGTTCCCTCTTCGCAGCGCGCCGGGACGCCGGACTGACGCACGAGTGACTCCTCGCTCTCCGAGCCCCCGCCGAACGTGCCGACCGCTCGCACCTCGGCTCCTCCGCGCGCCTTCATGCTCCCGCCCGAGTGCAGCTTGAACGCCCCGATGGAGAGGGCGCCGACGACGTGCGTCGCGCCGCGGCAAGCCGGATCCCTCGCGGCGCTGGACGCATCGAAGCTCGTGAGCTGGAGCTGGCCCGCGACGGTCGTCTGTACCGCGAGCCGCCCCGCACGCTCGAGCTCGCCCTCGAGCGAGACGGCGCCGAGCGGCATCTTCGCGTAGAGATCGTCGGCGTTGCGGATCTCGACGACGTCCGTAGACGTGGTCGTGCGGCGCCAGCCGTAAGTACCCGGCATGCGGCATTGGGAGAGCAGCCGCATCTCGCAGCCGCTGTACGAGACGACGACCGTTCCCTCGCGCAGGCGAGCTTCCAGATTCGCCTTTTCCGACGCTGGCCATTCGGTGACGAGCGGGCTCTCGTGACTCGCTGCGATGCGGCACTTCGCTTGCCCGGTTTCGAGCTCGGGCACGGACACGCCGGTGTTGGACGACGTCGGCATGAGGGGATTGCACGCGGCCGCTGCGCACGCGACGAACGTCGCGACACGGCCGTTCCACGAGGTGCTCCGACACCGGTCCCTTTGCGTCACCTCTCTCGACACGACGTCGTAGGATAGCCCGCCGTGACGACGCTCGTAAATCGCTCGGTCTTGGTTCTCATCGGCGCGCTACTCCTACCTTTGAGTACTTCCTGCGCGGCACCGGTCGCGCCGCCCGCGAGCTCGCCGAGTTCCATCATCGACAAGCCCCTTCCCGAATTTCGCCGCACGGCGCTCGACGGCACCAGCGTGGACACGAAAGCGCTCGCGGGGCGCGTGGTCGTGCTCGAGCTCTTCGCCGAGCACTGCGTGCCGTGCGTCACGTCGCTGCCCGCAGCCGAAGACGCGCACCGAGCGCGACCGGACGCCGCGTTCGTCGGCTTGTCCGAAGACGACGGCGCGGACGGCGCCGCGCGTATGGCAGCGCGCCACGGGCTCACGTTTCCCGTGGTGCACGACGCGGGGCGCGTGCTCGCCGGGCGCCTGCGTCTAAATGAGCTCCCCGCGACGGTGATCGCCGATCGCAAGGGAACGATCCGCTGGGTCGGCACTCGCAGCTATACGACCGCCGAGCTCA
>DASUTR010000747.1:0-2190 GCA_036374535.1 Polyangiaceae bacterium | reverse complement strand
GTTCGTTTCCGCGGCGCTCACGGGCTGTGGCACGGCGAGGCCGTTCGGTTCCGTGACCGCTGCGTGGGCGGACTCCGGGGCAACGGCGGCCACGAAGAGGGCGGAAGCGGCGGCGGCTGCGGCGGCTCGCTGCCCCACCCCCCACAGAAATGCGGAAAATCTCATCTCTAAGCTCCAAAGGTACGCGGGTTTCGGCCCGGTCGCAGAGTCTAGCTTGGGGCCGAGGTCGTTTCCATCGGACGTGAAGGCGAACGGGGGCCCAGGCGTCCGACTCGGTGGGTCTCTGGCCTCGCTTCGGCGCACGCCGCGCGACGATTCTGCTGTTCGCCTTCGCGCCTATGCGTAACTTGCGTCTAGGCGGCCTTACCGACGAGCAGCGGCAGAATGTCCGGTTCGTGGCGGCGCCCTGAACGAAAGCGCGGCGGTGCGGGCGGGAGGTAGTCGAGAGCGTGGCGGATCATGTAGCGGGAGAGCCCGGAGATGCCGTCGAACGTCAACGCGAGAGCGCGCGTGTGCTCTCCCGGGCGGCGTCCATGAACGACGCGCGTGACGACCGCCTCGGCGTCGAGCCAGTAACGCGAGTGGGGGAGCTGGAACGAGACGAGCAGGCGCTCGCCGGTGAGCACGGGATCGGCCGGTGACACCAGCACTCCCGAAATCGAGAGATCCACGACGCGATCGGCGACGAGCTGGAAGTCGCGCTCGCGAACGACCTGACAGCGGGTGGTGAGGATGTGACGGGGTAGGCGATGGTGGGAACGCGGCGTCGTGCGGCGCATGAGGGGGGCCTCCAGGTTTCCGCGATCGTACGCAGTCGACGGCGAGCCGGGCCAAATTGCCTACATTTTCCTACATGCTCGGTCCGTAGGGGTAACTCTGTGTGATCGTGTGAGAAATCGTAGAAATCCACAGATAAAAGCCTTCACGTCCCGCCACCATCGTTCGTTAACCAGTGTCGGGAACGAACAGGTGTCACGCATGAAGGTCTCCGTCTTTTGTCTCTGCCTCGGACTCGGGTTTGGACTCGCTACGAGCGCGTCGAGCGCGCTCGGGGAACCACGCGGGATCTTCCGACCGACGCTCGTCGCAGGCGCCATCTCGCCGAGTGCCGGAGTGTTCGCAGCCGGGGCCGAAGGCGCCGAATGGATGCTGCCGGGCGGGGCGACCATCGTCGCCGAGGCCGGGACCGAGCTTCGAGTCGTCGGCACTCCGCAGCGCTTGCCGCTCGGACCCCGTAAGGACACGCCCGGCTACACCGTCATGCTGCGCTCGGGCAGGCTCCGCGTTTCGGTGCCGCGCGACGGCCGTTCGGCGGTCGTGATTGGCGCGCCGCGCAAGACGAACGTGCTCGTTACGGCGGGCTCCGTGAGCGTCATCGCGTCGAACGAGCAAGTTGCCGTGGCCAACACGGATGCCGACGCTTCGCTCGGTGTGGGCTCCGATCCCCTCCGCGCACTCCCCGTCGGCATGCTGCGCGTGGTCGACGCGGGGGCCGGAGCATCGCGCCCGCTCGCCGCGTCACCGAGCTCGCTGGACGTGCCGTCCGTGGCGCTCTCGTTCGGCGGCGACGCCGCGCTCGGCGCGCTTCGCTGGCCGGCCTCCGAAGGAGCGAGCGGCTACCGCGTGGAAATTCGAAACGAAAAGGGCCGCGTGGTCGGAAGCCGTGAGACGCGTAGCATGACCATCGAATCGGGCGCGTTCCGTCTTGCTCCGGGCAAGTACGTCGCGCGCGTTGCCGGCATCGACGCGACCGGGCTCGAAGGCGCGCGCCCCGTCGAGCGCCCGATTCAGGTCGTGGGCGTAAGCGTGCCCGAACGCGGCTTCGTCGATGCCGACGGCGCCGTGCACGTCCCGCCCGGACGCGCGCTCGAGCTGTCGCACGGCGGTGAGGTCGAACTGACCTACGGCGGCGGGAGCCACTTCATCACGGCGCCGAAAAAGCTCGATCTCTCGAGCGCCGAACCGAGACTCGTGCGCTTCCGTGCCCCCGGCTCGACTTCGGAAGCGAAACTTTGGCTCTTGCCGCGCCAGGTGCGTGCGCGCATCGAGTTCGGTCCCTCCGTGCCGACCTGGCCGAAGGACACGCTCGAAATTCGCGTCCGGATCGACGACCCGAGCTCCCGAGATCGGACGAGCTCCGACGCGCCCATCGAGGTTCGCCCGCGCGTGCTGCTCGGCGTCGAGCCGGTG
>DASUTR010000746.1:0-3124 GCA_036374535.1 Polyangiaceae bacterium | reverse complement strand
GAGCGCCAGGGCGTCGCGGTGGTGGTCGCACGCGCGGAGCGCTTCAATTCGGACGAGCTCTTCGAGTCGGACATCGGAAGCGAGATCCGCGTCTTCGTCGTCTTCGGGGAGTCGAAGCAGGCGCGGCTCTGGTTCCGCGGACCGAATGGCGAGAAGTACCTACTGCGAAAGGTGACGCTCTCGGCCGGGCTCGACGCCGTCGGACGAGAGCTCTTGGGCCAAGTCGTGGAATCGTCGGTCGTCGCGCTTTTGCGTTCGAACGAAGGCATGAGCAAGAACGAGGTGGCCGCCGAGCTCGAGCGCGACGACTCGGAAAAGCAGCCGCCGGGGCCGCCGAGACCAGCCGCGTCTCCCGCACCACCGCCGTCGCGTCCGCCCGCCCCGTCACCGTGGGAGCTCCATTTCGCGGCTCGTTACGCGGCGACGTGGTCCGGTCCCGAGCTCGGAGCGTCCCATGGCCCGGGGCTCGGGGCCGGGGTGCGCTTTCGTCGAGTCGGAAGCTTCGGGCTGGAGCTCGGAGCGGACCGGCGCTTCACGCAACGGCTCTCCACGCCCGCGCTCGACGCGTCCATCGAGCGCTCGACGTTTCATGCGTTGCTCGAAGCCGGGCTCGCCCTGTCGCCGTCGCACAGTGGTTTCGTCGCGCTCGGCCCCGCGCTCGAGCTGTCACGGATTCGCCCGACGGCGGCATCGCCGGACGTTACCCCGGCGGCCGAGCGCTCCGAAGTCGAGCCGGCGCTGCGCGCGGAGCTTCGCTACGAATTCGCAGCGGGGAACGTGCTGCTCGGCATCGCCGCGCTCCTGGAGATCACGCTCGAGAAGCGCCGCTACGCGATCGAGCAACCTGGAAGTCCCGAGCTCCTCGCGGCGCCGGCACCGCTCTGGCCAGGCGCCGTAGTGACGCTCGCTCTGAAGCCCTGAGTCGAGACAGACTTTCTCGAGGCTCACGAAAGATCGGAAGCCGCTCACGCCTCGAGCGGTCCGGCGAAGCGATCGTCCATGAAGCGGCGATAGCGGCCGTCGTCCGGCGCTCGCTCGGAGACGACGACCCAGAACCGAATGGGCTCCGTGAGGCGCAGCGTGTCGTCTTCGTTCGTGGGCAGCAGGGCGCCGATCTGATACTCGCCCGGCCGCGGGTCGCTCCTCAGCGCCAAATACTCGTAGCGCACGTTTTTGGGTGGCTCCGCGTCCCAGGTCAGCGTGCGTTCCACGCTCTCGTAGCGGCGGCGAACGCGGTGCGCGACGTCGCTCGGTATTCGTCCGTGCCTGGCGGCGTGCCCCTCGCCGTCGCTCACGTTCGGCTCAGGTTCGCGAAGGGCGCTCGCGTTCACGCTTGCATCGGGATTTCGAAGTCGCGCGCGGAACACCTCCGCGCTCACCACGTTCAGAACCACGAACCACGGCCCGAGCGCGAACAGCGTCAAGCACCACGAGCCGAGCACGAAGCCGGCGACCTCGGGCCATCTCTTCAAGAGCTCCGCTCGCGGAACGGTCCCGCGAAGCCCGCGAAACAGAGCGCTGAGCGCGAACAGCGAAAGGGACAAGACGAGCGAGAGCAACCCCCGGAGTCGCGGCATGTTCTCCGGAACCACGAGCACGACCGCCAGCACGGTGACGACCGCTCCGAGCGACAACATCAGCATGCGCGCGTGAAACCGCATGAGCTCGCCCAATACCGCAAAAAACCACCTCCCCGGCGCTGCGGGCGGCAGGGAGAGTCCCGCGAACGCTGCGCGGGTTCGCTCCGCGGCGGCGCCTTGTAGTGCGCTGCTGATCGGTCCGAGCACCGGAAACGTGAATAGCAAAGCGAAGACGCTCCACACCATGAGCGCCGTGCTCCATGCGCGTGAAGCGTCGCCGAGCGCCACGAGCCGGCCGCGCTCGAACCCCTCGAGCAACAACAGAACCGTCGCCAGGAAATACAGCGTGACGAGCGTGCTCGCGAGCGTGAGCCGGCGGAGCCCGCGGAGCGTCCAGAGCAGCCGCGCCCCTTCGACGAAGCTCGTAAACCCCTTCAGGAACCCAGCGAAGGCCCAACGCACCGGATCGGTTCTAGCTCAATCCGCGGTCGATCCGGTCGTGCTTGTCGCGCCTGCGCCGTGGGAGGACAATCGCAACGATGAGGTCGAGCATGCCCACTCTGCCGCGTCCTCGAAGCACTACGTTGCGGCTTCTGTTGTCGTGCCTGGCACCCGTCGTGCTCGCTTCGTGTGGCGGTTCGCAGGACGAGTCGCGCCCACCGGCGACGGGGGGAAGCGGCGGTGCGCCTGGAGGAGGAAGCGGGACGCACACCGGCGGAAAGGCTGGCGGTACGAGCTCGGGCTCAGGCGGGACGAGTCCGAGCTCCGGCGGAGTGAGCTCAGGGATGGGAGGTGGAGGTGCCGGAATCGCGGCCGGCAGCGGGGGGCAAGCCGGCGCGACCGTGTGCCACCACGAGGCCGACGGCGTCATGACCGTCCGCTTCGTCAACGGTTGCGGTGAGTCGGTTTCCTTTCGAGGCAGTGACATCCAGGGAGGCACGCTCGCTCCCGCCGCGGAAGCGTGCGTGAGTCTCGGCAGCGCGACCGAACCGCTCTCCGCCAAGCGCTATTGGGGATTTTCCGGCGACGATCCCGGCGCGGGTCATTACACGCTGGCCGAGTTCACGTTCAACACCGACTTCAACGACTTCGACTGGTACAACATCAGCCACGTCGACGCGCACAACCTGCCGATGCAGCTCGTCCCGGTCGCCCGCGACGACTGCGACACGCTCACCTGCGCCGAAGATTTTCTCGCAGGATGTCCGGAAGAGGGACGACTTCGGGACGACGGCGGAAACGTGGTGGCGTGCGTCAGCCCGAACCGCGACGACGGTGACGGCGCGGTGCCGCTCTACTTCGAGTCGTGCGACGACGCCTACGCATGGTCCGGAGACGACCAGAACGGAGACGACCCGAGTCCAGTGCGGGCCTGCGCCGGCGAGGACTGGGACATCCACTTCTGTCCCGCGGGCGGCTAAGCCGGGCTGTTCCTGCCCGACGGAGGCGACACGACAGGTTAGCGAGCGCCGAGGCGACGCTCGCTAACCTGTCGGCCGAATGCGCGAAGCCGGATGTCGTGAGCAACGCGCCACGGCTCGTCG